>NZ_JASDCY010000015.1:0-48359 GCF_030407675.1 Kocuria sp. APC 4018
AGGGAGTCCAGCCCCCGGGGGCGGGGCTGCGGTTCCCTGGCCTTTCGGGGGCGTGCCGGCTTGGCGGAGTCGTTCTCGGCAGGTTCCTGGGAACGCGACACGGGATCAGGCCTGGATCTCGCGGCGTCGGATTCCCGAGATCTGACGGGAGACCCAGCGGACAGCGGGACGGGGAAGGTGGCGCATGGTGGTGGCCATGACCTTGTAGCGCAGCGTGGGGATGGAGATGACCTTGCCCCGCGCGATGTCCGCGAGAGCCTCCTCCGCCAGGCGGTCCGCGTCCAGCCACATGAAGTCGGGGATCGAGGAGCCGGCGATGCCCGCGCGGCTGTGGAACTCGGTGCGGACCCATCCCGGCAGCAGGGCAGTGACCTGGACTCCCGTGCCGTGCAGCTCCACGGCCAGGGACTCGGTCATGCTCGTGGCGTAGGCCTTGATGGCGGAGTACTCGCCCATAGTGACGTATCCGGAGACGCTCGACACGTTGACGATCCACCCCGTTCCACGGGCGGTCATCGCGCGGGCCGCCGCGCCGGAGAGGCGCGCCACTGCGGCGCACATGACGTCGAACCCCATCTCGTGCCGGGCGAAGTCCTTGTCCGCGTAGGGAGTCTTGACGGAGAAGCCCGCATTGTTGACCACCATGTCGACCGGGCGGTCGGGGTCCTCGATGCGCCGCGCGACCCTGGCGAGATCCTCCGCGACGGCCAGATCGGCCCCCACGGTCTCGACGTGGATGCCGTGCTCGTCAGTGAGGTCGTTCGCCGTGCGGGCGAGGCGGTCCTCGTCCCGTGCGACCAGGATCAGGTTGAAGCCCCTGCGGGCGAGGGAGCGTGCGAACGCGGCACCGATGCCTGACGTCCCACCGGTCACGAGAGCGGTAAGCATGCCCCCAAGATACACTACGGTAGGCGTAGCGTTGAGTGGACCTGCGGGCTGACCTGCGGGGAGCCGCGCGGACGGGGTCCGCAGTCTGCCGCCCCGGGCCGGGCGGGCCACGCCCTGGACCGGGCGGGCCACGGATGCCCACGAGGTGGAGGCGTCGCCTCCGGCGGGGGTGCGTGGTCGGCCACGTGGTGCGGCAGCGTGCGCGGTGGGCCGGTGCCCGCCGCGCGGGTGGGGTGCGGTGGTCCTGGTGGCCTGCCGTGGCGGACGACGCCGCCCGCTCCCGTCTGCGGCGGAGCGGGCGCTCCCCGAGCCTGCACCGCGTCCCGCCCACGGACCGAGGGCGGTCCGCCCACCGCTTGTGAACCACCCGTCCACTGCCCGTGAACCAACCGCACCGACACCCGGAGGAGCCCCGTGACCGACAGCACCAGTGCTCCAGCAGCGCGCCCGCGGCCCCCCGAGCCGGACCCGCAGGCCGTCGCGAGTGAGTCCGTGGACCCCCGTACGGCCCGGACCGACCGCAGGATCGTGGCCGGGGCACTGCGCCTGCTCCGGGAGGGTGGTCCGCAGCGGGTGACGATCGAGGCGGTCTCGGCCCTCACGGGCGTGGCCAAGACCTCGATCTACCGGCGCTACGACAACAGTCCTCAGCTGCTCGAGGCGGCCCTGAAGCACACGGCCGCGGCGGCGGGCTCCCTGCCGGAGGACGCCACGTGGGAGCAGGCGCTCACGGAGGCCGTGGAGCTGCTGCTGCGGGACATGGGCCTGGGGGTGGCGATCACGCTGCTGCAGGAGCCGGGGTCAGCGACGGCCCAGGTGCTGCGCTCCTCGGTGGTCCGCCCTCGGATGGATGCGCTGCGTTCCCTGCTGCAGCGGGACCGGGACCGCGGGCTGATCCGGGCCTCCGTGGACCTGGACATGGTGGTGGACTTCATCCTGGGAGCCGCGTACGCCCACGTGGCGCGGTACGGATCACTGGACGAGCAGTGGACAGAGCGCGTGCACCGGGCCGTGACCGACCTGATCTGCGTGCCCCCGGAGACGGACTAGAAGACGTCCCGTTCGTCCGGGCGCTGCGCCAGGTAGGACTTCACGTAGTCCTGCGCCGCGGCCGCGGTGGCCACGTTCTCGCCCGCCTTCTCCGACATGAACCAGCGGTGCTCCAGGACCTCGTGGACGATCTGCGCAGGTTCGCGCTTGCGGTGCAGCTCGGCGGGGACAGCGGACATGATGGGCGCGAAGATCTCCCGCATCCACAGCTGCGCCGTGAGGTCCTCGGGAAGACCCGGGTACAGGGCGTGACCGAACTGGTCGATGTCCGTGAGGATCCGCCGGGCCTGGTTCTCCTGGGTGTTCAGCCCCGTGAGGTGCAGGAGTCTGCGGCTGTGGTGCCCGGGCTCCACCACCCTCGGACGCAGGTGCACGCGGCCGGCCTCGTCGGAGTCCAGGGAGGCCTCCTCCACGTCGAATCCGAGGTCGTTGAGCCGCTCCACCCTGGCCTGGACGCGCCAGCGCTCCGCCACGGAGAACACCTCGGTGGCAGTCAGCTCCTCCCACAGCCCGTTGTAGGTCTCCACGAGCCGGTCCGAGACGACGAACGGGTCCACCGACCCGGGGTCCACCCCCTCCTCCGAGAGCCGCTGCTGCATGTGCTCACCGGCCAGCAGGTCCATGATCTCCCCGGCCACGTTGGTACGGGCGAGGTCGATGTCGTACTCCCGCTGCCCGCGCGTGAGCCGGGGATGCAGCTCACCGGTCTCCGCGTCCACGAGGTAGGCGGCGAACTCCCCGGCGTCCCGGCGGAACAGCGTGTTGGACAGCGAGACGTCCCCCCAGTAGAAGCCGGACAGGTGCAGCTGCACGATCAGCAGGGCCAGCGCGTCCACGAGACGCTCGATGGTCCCGGGGGAGGGAACCTGCTCGAAGATCGCGCGGTAGGGCAGCGAGAAGCTCAGGTGGTCGGTCACGAGGGCCGCCGGCAGCGGCTCGCCGTCCGCTGAGCACCGGTCCGTGACGACCGAGTCCGGGACCACCGAGGGGGTTCCCATGCGCTGCAGCCTCCGCAGCAGTCCGTACTCCCGCCGGGCGTAGTGCGCGGTGGTCTCCTTCACTGCCACCACGCGCTCACCCACGCGGGCGAAGCGCACTACGTGACGGGACAGCCCGCGCGGGTACGCGGCGAGCACCTCGGGCGGCCATTTCTCGAGCGGCACGTCCCACGGCAGCTCGAGCAGCCCGGGATCGGGAAAGGCCGTGCTGATGGACACGCCGCGCGGCGGGTGCGCGGGGGTCGAAGTTCCCGGCTGCTGGGTGTCGGCCATGTCAGCCGGCGTGGCCCAGGGCCCGGGCACGACGCCGCACGAGGTCCGCGAGTGCCTCGGCGAGGGTTGCGGGATCCGCCACGCGCCACGGCGCCAAGGAGTCCTTGGCGCCCACCTTGATGCCCACGTCGCGAGGGCCCAGGACGGCCAGGGCGTCCTCGTCCGTGTCGTCGTCCCCGGCGAAGACCGTGACGTCCGGGCGCACCGCGGCGCGGATGGTGTCGAGGCCGTCGCCCTTGGTGGCGCTGAGCACCGAGCACTCGACCACCTGCTGCCCCGGGGTCACGCGCAGCCCCGGCACCGCGGCATAGGCGTTCCTCATGTCCGCCAGGGCGCGCTGCGCCACCTCCGGATCGGCGATGGGGCGGGTGTGGAACGCGACGCCCGCGGGCTTGTGCTCCGCCCGCGAGCCCGGGTAGCGCGCCACGATCGCCTCGGTGGCCGCCACGGCACGTGCCAGGAGCTCACGCTGCTGCGGGTCCAGGACGATCTCGGTGCCGCCGTCCGCGCCGGGGGCCGCACCGAGATCCACCTCGGCACCGTGCGATCCCGAGAGCACCATGGCGCGGTCAGGATCCACCACGGTGCGCAGGAAGTCGAGAGGACGCCCCGAGATCACGGCCACCGTGGTGCGGGGCAGCCGTGCCAGGGCATCCAGGGCGTCCCGGGCCGCGGGCAGGGGACGCGAGTCCTCGGGGCGTTCGGTGAACGGAGCCAGGGTGCCGTCGAAGTCCAGTGCCACGAGCAGGCTCTCGGCCTCCGCCGCGGCGTCGAGCGCGGCCTCGACCCCGTCACCCACGGTCGGCTCCGCTCGCCGCGTCACCCGGCCGTGCGGCGTCGTGCTCCGGTCCGCCCGCGCCGCCGGCGTGGGCCGCGAGGTCGTCGAGGAAGCGCTGGGACCAGTCCACGACGTCGTGCGTGAGGACCTGACGGCGCATGGACGCCATCCGCTTGCGGGCCTCGGTCGCGGGCATGTCCCGCGCGTGCAGGATGGCCTCCTTGAGACCGTCGATGTCGTGCGGGTTGACCAGGATGGCCTGCTTCAGCTGCTCGGCCGCACCCGTGAACTCGGACAGCACGAGCGCGCCGGAGCGGTCCCGGCGGGCGGCCACGTACTCCTTGGCCACGAGGTTCATCCCGTCCCGCAGCGCGGTCACGAGCATGACGTCCGCCGCGAGGTACAGCGCCACCATCTCCTCGAACGGGTACCCGTGGTGCAGGTAGCGGATGGCGGTGTGCGAGATGGTGTCGTGCTGGCCGTTGATCCGGCCCACCATGCCCTCCACGAGCTCGCGCAGCTGGCGGTAGGAGTCCACGCGCTCGCGGGACGGGCTGGCCACCTGGATCAGCACGGAGTCCTCCACCGTGATCTCGCCGTCGTGCAGCAACTCCCCGTAGGCCTTGATGCGGTGCCGGATGCCCTTGGTGTAGTCCAGCCGGTCCACGCCCAGGAAGATGGTCTCCGGGTTGCCGAGCTCCTCGCGGATCTCCCGCGCCCGCGCCTGGACCTGGGGGTCGTCGGCGAGCTCCTGGATGGAGTCCACGTCGATCGAGATGGGGTAGGACTCGGCGTGCACGGTCCACGTGGTCCCCTGGCCGTCCGCGGTGTCCTCCGACATCACCGCGGTGCCCTTGGTGAACTGCGCACCCAGGTACTTGCGGGCGCACCGCTGGAAGTTCTGGGCGTCCCCGGGACGCTGGAAGCCGATGAGGTCCGCGCCCGTGAGCCCGTCCAGCACGGCCCGGCGCCACGGCAGCTGGGAGAAGATCTCGGTGGGAGGGAACGGGATGTGGTTGAAGAACCCGATGGTCACGTCCGGGCGCAACCGGCGCAGCATGCGCGGCACGAGCTGCAGCTGGTAGTCCTGCACCCACACGGTGGCGCCCTGCGCGGCCGTCTCGGCGGCCGTGCGCGCGAAGCGCTCGTTGACGCGTCGGTAGGCGTACCACCAGGTGCGGTGGAACTCCGGGGGTGCAATCACGTCGTGGTACAGCGGCCACAGCGTGGCGTTGGAGAAGCCTTCGTAGTAGCGGGTGACCTCCAGCTCGCTGAGCGTCACCGGGACCAGGTGGAACACGTCGTGGTCGAACGGCTCCAGGGTTTCGTCGGAGGCGCCGTGCCAGCCGATCCACGCGCCGTCGCGCTGCGCCATGACCGGGGCGAGCGCGCTCACCAGGCCGCCGGGGGAGCGCCGCCAGGTGCTGCTGCCGTCCTCGGCCACGTCCCGGTCCACGGGGAGCCGGTTGGAGACCACGACGAAGTCGTAGCCGTCCCGGGGGACGGCCACCTCTTCCATGGACTGTTCTGCACTCATGCTGGTTCCCTTCCCGCGTACCGGCTGGTTTCCCTCCATCCTAAGTGGGCGTACCACCGCCGGGCAGGGGCGGCGCGTTCCGGGGAGGCCCCTGGGTGCCCGCTGAGTCGTGGGCGACCCCCGGGCCGGGTACCCTGAGGACGAGTTGTCGACACCCCGCCACGCCCCACGGAAGGACACCTGGCCCCCATGGTTTCCAAGAACAACAATGCCGGTTCCTCACCGGCGGACGCCCGAGAGCGGGCCCGGCAGATCGCCGACCGCCAGGCGCGCCGCCACAGCGGTCGACCCCTCGGTCTGATCCTGGGCATCGTGGCCCTGGTGCTGGCCATCGTGCTGATCATCGGGCTGGTGATGTGGCAGAACAGCAAGTCCAAGATCCCCGAGGCCGGCCCCGTGCCCGCGAGCGCCAACCAGTACGGCGGCATCACGGTCACCAAGGACGGCATCCCGCAGAACACCTCGGACGTCGAGGAGCGGGACCTCTCCAGCCTCCCGCCCGCCCCCGAGGAGCCGGACACCACCAAGACGCCCCCGGGCATCGTGGACGCGGACAAGGCGGCCACCAACGGGGAGCCCGTGCAGCTCGTGGTGTTCCAGGACTACGAGTGCGTGCACTGCGCGGACTTCGAGAAGGAGAACGCGGAGCTCCTCAAGAAGTACGTGGACGCGGGGAAGCTGGACGTGGAGTACCGCAACCTCAACTTCCTGGACAAGGCCACTCCCGACCAGTACTCCTCGCGCGCCGCCAACGCGGCCTACCTGGTGGCCGAGCAGGTCAGTGCGGACCAGTTCCTGGAGTACTCCCAGGAGGTGTTCACCCACCAGGGAACCGGTGGTCTGAGCAACCAGGAGCTCGCGGAGATCGCCGGGAAGCACGGGGCCTCCGTGACCGCCGAGGACATCGACGAGAACACCTACCGCCCCATGGTGGACGTGGCCACCCGCGAGTCCGTGACCAACGGCGTGGCCGGGACCCCCACCATGTTCGTGGACGGCAAGCGCTACGAGGAGGGGGCTTTCGAGGACATGCTCAAGAAGGCCGTCGACGCCAAGAAGTAGGCGCCGCAGCTTCCGTGCCGAACGGGCCCTTTTCCTCCAGGAACGGGGCCCGTTCCCGTGCTCCCGGGAATCATCGGGCGCGGGCTGCGCCCCGTCGGAACCGTGCCGGGGCAGGGCAGGGCAGGGCGGGGCGGCGTCGTGGGTGCGGCCGGGGCCCTGAACGGTGACCGCGCGCCCGCAGGAGGTGCTGGCGATCGGGACGTCGCCCGGTTGCCGAGTGCGGCGGCGTCGTGCGCGCGGCAACCACCCGGCGCGCACCAGGGGGGAACGGCGAAGGGGCACACGGTGTGTTCCGTGTGCCCCTCGTGTGCGCCAGGCGCTGTGGAGCCCCCTGCCGGATTCGAACCGGCGACCCTCTGTTTACAAGACAGATGCTCTGGCCATCTGAGCTAAGGAGGCGCTGCGGCCCCGGTTCGCTGCCGCGAGAACGGGACCGCTCCATGATACTGGACCGCGCCGGGCGGCCCGCGCAGACGACGTCGGCCACGCTCCCCGGGGAGCGTGGCCGACTGTCAGCGAGGCGCGGGGGTCATTCCTCGGAGATCTCCACCGCGGCCTGCTCCCGGCGTCCGAAGGCCCACAGCAGCAGCTCCGAGGGCTCGCCGCGCACGATCTTCACGCGGCGGGCGGACTTCTTGCCGCCGCGCACGGCGCCGAAGCCCGCGGCGAGGAGCACCACGGACTCGGACTCCTTGCGGAGCATGGCCGGACCGCCCAGCTTGAGCATGGCCCACAGGGCCTTCTGCTCGTCGTGGAGCAGCTGACGCGGGTGCCACTGCGGCTGCGCGCGGCGGACGTCCTCGTGGTGCACGAAGAACTCGCCCGTGTTCA
Organism: Kocuria sp. APC 4018; assembly: GCF_030407675.1. Lineage (NCBI taxonomy): Bacteria > Bacillati > Actinomycetota > Actinomycetes > Micrococcales > Micrococcaceae > Kocuria > Kocuria sp. APC 4018. The sequence goes on from NZ_JASDCY010000015.1 coordinate 7,418, forward strand.
TACGCTTGTCCACCGGGGACCAGCGACCGGGGGAGTGCAGCGGGGGACGCTCCACGAGGTCCACGAGGGACTCCCACGGCATGGCGCGGTAGTCCCCGTCCACGGACTTGGTGTGCGAGCCCAGCAGCGGGAGCTTGGGCGCGAACATCCCGGGCACCGCATCCGGGCGCGCATCGCGGATGGCGAGGTGCACGGCGAGGTCGCGGGTGTCCCACCCCTCGCACAGCGTGGGGGCATCAGGGCCGACCCGGCGCAGCAGGGCGGCGAGGTGGCGGCGTTCGACATTGGCGAAGTTTGTCACGGGGACATCCGTTCTGTGGGGTGGACCATCACGACCACGGTAGACGCGCTCGGCCGGGTGCGCCACCGCGCCGGGGCACCCTGGCGCCGAGATCGGGGGTCCGCGCACACCGGCGGCACCGGCACGACGGAGCCACCGGGAAGCCGCCACGAGTGCGTGTGGAGGGGGCGCGGTGCCCCGTCCGGAGATCAGGCGTCCGCGTCGGCGCCCACGCCGGGTTCGGGTTCGTTGAACTGGGCCTCGTACAGCTCCGCGTACGCGCCCCGGGCATCGATGAGCTCCGCGTGGGAGCCCTGCTCCACGATCCGCCCGGAACGCATCACGATGATCGTGTCCGCGTCCCGGATGGTGGACAGCCTGTGGGCGATCACGAAGGACGTGCGCTGCGCCCGCAGGGCCGCCATGGCCTTCTGCACGAGCAGCTCCGTGCGGGTGTCCACAGCAGACGTCGCCTCGTCCAGGATCAGCAGGGACGGCTGGGACAGGAAGGCCCGCGCAATCGTGATCAGCTGCTTCTCCCCGGCGGAGACCGAAGACCCCTCCTCGCTGATCACGGTGTCGTAGCCGTCCGGCAGGGCCCGCACGAAGCGGTCCACGTACGTGGCCTGCGCCGCCGCGACCACCTCCTCGTCCGTGGCGTCCTGGCGGCCGAAGCGGATGTTCTCCATGATCGTGCCGCTGAACAGCCACGCGTCCTGCAGCACCATGCCCACCTGGGAGCGCAGGTCGTGGCGGGCCAGGTCCCGGATGTCGATTCCGTCCAGGGTGATCCGCCCGCCGTCGATCTCGTAGAAGCGCAGGACCAGGTTCACCAGCGTGGTCTTCCCGGCACCTGTGGGGCCGACGATCGCGACGGTCCGTCCGGGCTCCACGTGCAGGGAGAGGTCCTCGATCATGGGCTTGGCGCCCTCGGCGAGGGCGGCTTTGTCGTAGGAGAAGTCCACGTGCTCGAAGCGCACCTCGCCACGCAGCCGTGCGGGCAGCTGGGCGGTGGGGGTCTCGGGCTCCTGCTCGGGAGCGTCCAGCAGCTCGAAGGTGCGCTCGGCGGACGCGATGCCGGACTGCAGCTGGGTGGCCATGCCCGCCACCTGCGACAGCGGCTGGGTGAACTCGCGCGAGTACTGGATGAACGCGGTGGCGTCCCCCAGGGTCAGCTGCCCGGTGGCCACGCGCAGTCCGCCGAGCACCGCGATGCCCACGTAGGAGAGGTAGGAGATGAACTGCATGACGGGCATGATCGTCCCGGACAGGAACTGGGCGCCGAAGGCGGCGCGGTAGAGCTCCTCGTTGCGCTCGTCGAACTGCGCCTGCATCTCACGCTGGCGCCCGTAGGCGTGGACGAGCTCGTGGCCCGAGAAGGACTCCTCGATGTGCCCGTTGAGCTGGCCCGTGGCCTTCCACTGCTCCTTGAACATGCGCTGGGAGCGGGTGCCGATCACGCCTGCGGCCACCGCGGACAGCGGCAGCGCGAGCAGCGCCACCAGCGCGAGCTGCCACGAGACCACGAACATCATGACCACGATGCCCAGCACGGTCAGGACGTCCTGGACCAGCTGCGCGAAGGTCTGCTGCAGCGCGGTCTGGATGTTGTCCACGTCGTTGGTCACCCGCGACATCACGTCCCCGCGCTGGCGGGTGTCGAAGTAGCTCAGCGGCAGGGCGTTGATCTTGCGCTCCACCTCGGCGCGCAGGTCGTACACCACCCGCATCACCACGCGGTTTAGCACGTAGCCCTGCAGCCACATCAGCACGGAGGCCACGGTGTACATGGCGAGCACGGTGAGGATGAGGGTGCCCAGCCTGGTGAAGTCCACGCCTTGGCCGGGGACCAGGGTCATGGCGGAGATCATGTCCGCGGTGGAGTCCTGGCCCTGCGCGCGCAGCCCGGCCTCCACCTGCTCCTGGTCCGCACCGGCGGGCAGGGAGCGGCCGACGACGCCGGCAAAGATCACGTCCATCGCACGTCCCAGCACGCGCGGCGCCCACACGCCCAGCACCACCGAGACCACCACGGCCAGGACCACCACGGTGAGGGCCGCCTTGTGCGGCGTGAGCAGCTTCATGAGCCGCGCGGCCGAGGGCCAGAACTGCTGCGGCTTGCGGGCGGGTTCCTGGGTCTCGCTCACAGTGCGCCTCCGGTGCTCTGGTCTGCCGACAGCTGGGAGGTGACGATCTCCCGGTACGTGGTGCTGCTCGCCACGAGCTCCTCGTGGGTGCCCCGGGCGGTGATGCGGCCCCGTTCGAGGACCAGGATCTCGTCCGCGCCCGTGATGGTGGAGACGCGCTGGGCCACGGTGACCACGGTGGCGTCCCGGGTGACCGGGCGCAGCGCCGCGCGCAGCCGGGCGTCGGTGGCCACGTCCAGTGCGGAGAAGGAGTCGTCGAAGACGTAGACGCTCGGGCGCGCCACGAGGGCACGGGCAATGCTGAGCCGCTGGCGCTGACCGCCCGAGACGTTGGTTCCGCCCTGGGACACGGGGGCGTCGAGACCCTGGGGCATGGCCCGCACGAAGTCCTCCGCCTGCGCCACGCGCAGGGCCTCCCACAGCTCCTCGTCCGTGGCGTCCTCACGCCCGAAGCGCAGGTTGCTCGCCACGGTGCCCGAGAACAGGAAGGGCCGCTGCGGGACGAGACCCACCCGCCCGGCCAGGTCTTCCGGGGCGTAGTCCGGCAGCGCCAGCCCGTCCAGCAGCACCTCGCCACCCACGGGGTCGATGAGGCGGGGGATCAGGTTGATGAGGGTGCTCTTCCCGGATCCGGTGGCCCCCACGATCGCCACGGTCCGCCCGGGCTCCGCGGTGAAGCAGATGTCGTCCAGCACGGGGGCCTCGGCCCCGGGGTACTGGAAGGTGACGTCCCGGAACTCGAGCCTGCCGCGAGCGCGCGGGGCCGCGGCCGGCCGCTGCGGGGGGTGCATGGCGGGGTGGGTGTCCAGCACCTCGGTGATGCGCTCGGCGCTGACCACCGCGCGCGGGACCATCATGAACATGAACGTGGCCATCATGACGGCCATCAGGATCTGGAGCATGTACTGCAGGAACGCCGTGAGGGCGCCCACCTCGATCTGCCCCTGGTCCACGCGCTGGCCGCCGAACCACAGCACGGCCGCGGTGGCCAGGTGCATGACCATGTTGATCACCGGGAACATCAGCACGAACAGTGCGCCGATCTTGAGGGAGATGTCCGTGATGTCCTGGTTGGCACGGGCGAAGCGCCGCGTCTCGAAGGGTTCCTTCACGAACGCGCGGATCACGCGGATGCCGGTGATCTGCTCGCGCAGCACCCCGTTGATGCCGTCGATGCGCTCCTGCATGGTGCGGAACCACGGCATGAGCCGGGAGACCACGAGCCCCAGCAGCACGCCCATCACGGGGATGGAGACCCACACGAGCCACGACAGCCCGGGGTCCTCCCGCAGGGCCATGATGATCCCGCCCACGCACATGATGGGTGCCATGACCATGAAGTTCAGGGCCATGAGCGTGAGCATCTGGATCTGCTGGACGTCATTGGTGTTGCGGGTGATCAGCGAGGGCGCACCAAAGCTCCCGACCTCGCGCGCGCTGAACGAGCCGACCCGCAGGAACACGCTGCGGCGCAGGTCCCGACCCACGCCGATCGCGGTGCGGGCGCCGCACCACACGGCGACGACGGCCGAGACCACCTGGACCAGGGCAACCGCCAGCATCACCGCGCCGGTGCTCCAGATGTAGTCGGTGTCCCCCTTGGTCACGCCGTTGTCGATGATCCTGGCGTTGAGACTCGGCAGGGAGAGGGTGGCGATCGTGGAGATCAGCTGGAAGACCAGGACCCCCACCACCCAGGGGAGGTAGGGGCGGGCGTGGGTGCGCAGAAGGCGCAGCAGCATGACGGTCGATCCTGACGCAGAGCAGCGCGGCCGGAGCCGATGACGGGCCCAATATACGCGGTCGCCCGGACACGGTTCGGTCGGGGACGACGGGAGAAATGTGGGAAAAAGGGTGGTAAAACCACATAAACAGACATAAGCTCACATCCAACACGCGTGAGACCCGCAGCCCCGTCCGTGAGGTGAGCATGTTCGCTGCAGAACGCCACGAGGAGATCGCCCGCACCGTGACCCGCGAGCGCCGGGTCAACGGCGCGGAACTGGCCCGCCGTTTCGAGGTGACCATGGAGACCATCCGCCGGGACCTCGCGGTCCTCGAGTCCCAGGGAAGGCTGCGGCGCGTCCACGGGGGAGCCGTGTCCGTGGACCAGTCCACGAGCGGGGAGCAGGGCATGGACTCCCGCCACCGTCTGGCCACCGCGCAGAAGCACAGCATCGCCCGCAAGGCCCTCGAACTGCTGGAGGACGCCGGCGCCGGGGCCGTGGTGCTCGATGCCGGAACCACGGTGGAGGCGCTCGCGGAGCTGATGCTGTCCCGCGACAACCACCTGGAGGGCGGTCAGGAGCAGCTGGTGATCACCCATGCACTTCACATCGCGGCCAAGCTCGCGGACGCCGAGGGCGTGGGGCTCGAACTCGTGGGCGGACGGATCCGCAAGCTCACGTGGGCGGCCACCGGTTCCCGTGCGGCCCAGCACTACGACCAGCTGCGACCGGACCTCGCGTTCGTGGGCTGCAACGGCGCCCACGCCCGCTTCGGGCTCTCCACCCCGGACCCCATCGAGGCGGTGGTGAAGTCCGCGATCGTGACGGCCGCGCGCCGCGTGGTGGTGCTGTGCGACGCCAGCAAGCAGGACCAGGAGACCCTCACGCGATTCTGCTCGCTGGAGCAGATCGACACCTTCATCACCGACAGGGCACCCGTGGGGGACCTCGCGCAGGCCCTCGAAGACGCAGACGTGGAAGTGGTCGTCGCATGATCATCACCGTGACCCTCAACCCCTCCGTGGACCGCACGGTGGACCTCTCCGCCCCGCTGGCCCGTGGCCGCGTGCAGCGCGCGCACGCCACCCGCCAGGACCCTGGCGGCAAGGGCATCAACATCTCGCGGGCGCTCGCCGCCGGGGGAGCGGCCACGGTGGCCATCGCCCCGGGGGACGACACCGACCCCCTGTTCGCGGGGCTCGACGCCGCCGGGGTGCGCTACGACAACGTGTCCACCGGTGCCGCCATCCGCACGAACATCACCGTGACCGAGCCGGACGGCACCACCACCAAGATCAACGAGCCCGGTCCCGCCCTGGACGAGGGCACCGTGGAGCGGATCGTGGAGCGCATCGTGAGCCGTGCCGCCGGTGCCTCGTGGCTCGTGTTCGCCGGTTCCGTGCCCCCGGGACCCGCCCAGGACGTGTACGCGGTCATCGCGTCCCGGGTGCGCGGGGCACTCGGGGCCGCGGCGCCGTCGTACGCCCTGGACACCTCCGGGGCCCCGCTGACCGAGGCGCTGGCCCCGGGAGCGACCGTGCTGCCGGACGTCATCAAGCCCAACGGGCACGAGCTCGCCCAGCTGCTCGGCCGGGAGGACGGCGACGCGCTCGAGGCCGATCCCCGGGCCGCGGCCGATGCCGCGCGCATCCTCGTGGAGCGCGGCGTGGGCGCGGTGCTGTGCACGCTGGGCGGCCACGGCGCCGTGCTCGTCACGGCCGACGGCGCGTGGCACGCGGTGCACGAACCGGTCACCGTCCGCTCCACGGTGGGGGCCGGGGACAGCGCGCTGACCGGGTACCTCGTGGCCGCCGAGCGGGGAGACACGCCGAGCGAGTGTCTGCGCCACGCGGTCGCCCACGGGTCCGCGGCCGCCGCACTGCCCGGTACTCAGATGCCGAGTGCCGCCCAGACGACCCCCGACGCCGTGCGCGTGACGGAGCTCGGCCCGTGTGCGGGGTTCCCGCAGGTCTCCCACACCCCGCCTGCCTCCCACACCCCGCGGGGCACGGCCCACGACGCCGCACGGCACCGGGCCGCCGCGACCCAGCCCGTCGTGAAGCAGCCCGCCACGACCCGGCCCGCCGACCCACCGGGGACGGCGTCGGCGCCCGGCCCCGCCGACGACGCCCCGGACGCCCCCGGTCCCGACCGCGGGCCTGCGGGTCTTCGTCCCTGATCCACCCACTGCGCGCCGCACCGGCCCGTACCCGAGGAGCACCGAGATGTCAGAACTCATCACCCCCGACCTGGTCCTGCTGGACCGGGAGCTGGGCGGGGACACCGACAGCGTGATCCGCGCCCTCGCGGCGACCGTCCACCGGAACGGCCGCGCGCTGGACGCCGACTCGCTCGCGGCGGACGCCCTCGCCCGCGAGGTCAAGAACGCGACCGGGATCCCCGGCGGCATCGGCATCCCGCACTGCCGTTCCGAGGCCGTCACCCGGGCCACCCTCGTGATGGCGCGCCTGGCCCCTGCCGTGGACTTCGGCGCCAAGGACGGCCCGGCGGACATCGTGTTCTTCATCGCGGCCCCGGCGGGCGCGGACCAGGAGCACCTCAAGCTGCTCTCCAAGCTCGCGCGCTCCCTCATGAAGAAGCCGTTCGTAGCCTCCCTGCGCGCGGCCGCCTCCCCGGAGGAGGTCGTGGCCGTCGTGGACGGGGCCTTGGGGCTCGCTCCGGCCGACGACGCCGCCGCACGCCCCGCGGGGGACGGCACCTCGTCGGCGGGCTCACCCGCGGCTCCCGCCCCGGGTGGTGCCACCGCGGCCGGTGCGGTGACCGGGGGAGCGGGCGCCGCGGCGTCGTCGTCCCACGGTGAGGACGGTGCGCGGGACGCCCGTGGCCCGCGCCGGCTCGTGGCCGTGACCGCGTGCCCCACCGGGATCGCGCACACCTACATGGCCGCGGACGCGCTGACCAACACCGCGCAGGAGATGGGGGTGGACCTGCAGGTCGAGACGCAGGGCTCCTCGGGCGCCACCCGCCTGGATCCGCAGGTGATCGCGCGCGCCGAGGCCGTGATCTTCGCGACCGACGTGGACGTGCGCGAGCGCAACCGCTTCGCGGGCCTGCCGTACATCGCCTCGGCCGTGAAGCGGGGGATCGACGAACCCCGCGAGATGGTCGAGGAGGCGCTCGCGGCCGCGGACGACCCCCGCGCACCGCGCGTCACGGGTGACGGCACGGCCACGGCCGATGCCCTGACCGCGGGCGAGGGCTGGGGCACGCGCATCCGCAAGGCCGTGATGACGGGCGTGAGCTACATGATCCCGTTCGTGGCCGCGGGCGGTCTGCTCATGGCCATCGCGTTCATGATCGCGGACCCGGTGGCCGTCGCGAAGCAGGCGGAGGACATCCTGGGCACCGCCACCCTGGGCAACCTGGGGGACGTGTCCCTGACCATGTACCTGGGCGCGGTGCTGTTCACGATCGGCAACCTCTCCATGAGCCTGCTGGTCCCGGCGCTCGCGGGCTACATCGCCTACGGGCTCGCGGACCGGCCGGGCATCGCCCCGGGCTTCACCGCGGGTCTGGTGGCCAACTTCATGGGAGCGGGCTTCATCGGCGGCATCGTGGGCGGTCTGCTCGCGGGGCTGTGCGCGTACTGGCTGAGCCTGCCGCGGCTGCCCCGCTGGCTGGGCTCGCTCATGCCGGTGGTGATCGTCCCGCTGCTGGCCTCGCTCTTCGCTGGCGGGCTGCTGTTCCTGGCGATCGGCGGGCCCATCGCGGCGTTCATGACGTGGCTGACCGGCCTGCTCGCCGGGATGAGCGGGGCGTCCGCCGTGGCGCTCGGGGCGGTGCTGGGCCTCATGATGTGCTCCGACCTGGGCGGCCCCATCAACAAGGTGGCCTACTCGTTCGCCGTGGCCGGTCTGGGCGCCGCCACCGCGACCAACACCGCACCCCAGGAGATCATGGCCACCGTGATCGCCGCGGGCATGGTGCCCCCGCTGGGACTGGCCCTGGCCTCCACCGTGCTGGGCCGGAAGTACTTCACCGCGGCGGAGCGGGAGAACGGCAAGACCTCGTGGCTGCTCGGGGCCTCCTTCATCTCCGAGGGAGCCATCCCGTTCGCGGCGGCGGATCCCCTGCGCGTGATCCCGGCGTGCATGGCCGGCGGGGTGGTCACCGGAGCCATGACCATGGCCTTCGGCGTCACCTCCGCGGCTCCGCACGGGGGCATCTGGATCTGGCCCGTCATTGGCGGCCTCGGAGCTTTCGTGGGCTCCATCCTGGTGGGAACCGTGATCACCGCTGTCCTGGTGACGCTCCTCAAGCGCGTGGGCGGCGTCGAGAAGCGGGCCGCCGAGACCCCCGGGGTTCCCACCACCCCGCAGACCGTGGAAGCTTGAGAACCATGGACGAGAACCGGACGGGGCCGCAGAGCCCCGAGCAGCAGCCCGAGCAACAGAGTCTGCACGGCGTGGGCGTGAGCCCGGGGCGGGTCATCGCGCCCCTGGTGCACATGGCCCCGGCCGTGACGGAGCCGCCCGAGGGGGATCCACTCACGGGCGACCCCGATGCGGCGGTCGACCGGCTCAAGGCCGCCGCGCTCGCGGTCAAGGCCGAGCTCACCGAGCGCGCCGCCCGCGCCCGGTCGGAGTCCGCAGCCGAGGTGCTCAAGGCCACCGCCCTCATGGCAGGGGACCGCGCCCTGACCAAGAACGCCGGCAAGCTCGTGGCGTCGCAGGGGCTGAGCCCCGAGCGCGCGCTGTGGCAGGCCGCGACCGCCTACGCGGACCAGATGCGCGCCATGGGCGGGTACATGGCGGACCGCGCCGCGGACATCGAGGACGTGCGTGCGCGGATCGTCGCGCAGCTGCGCGGGGAGGACGCCCCGGGCGTGCCCCAGCGCCGTGAGCCGTTCGTGCTCGCCGCCGAGGACCTCGCGCCCGCGGACACGGCGGTTCTCGACCCCGACGTGGTGCTGGCCCTGGTGACGGAGTCCGGCGGTCCGCAGTCCCACACCGCCATCCTCGCCCGCAACCTCGGCCTGCCCGCCGTGGTGGCCGTGGCTGGCGTGCTGGAGCTGCCCGGCGGCACGCGCGTCTATGTGGACGGGGCGGCCGGGGCGGTCGTCACCGCACCGGGCGGGACCGAGGAGCAGGCCGTGGCCGCGTGGCGGCGCGCGAGCGAGCAGCTGGCGTCCTTCGACGGGCACGGCGCGCTCGCGGACGGCACGGCGGTCCCGCTGCTGGCCAACGTGGGAACGGGCGACGACGCCCGCGCGGCCGCCGAGGCCGGTGCGCAGGGCGTGGGGCTGCTGCGCACCGAGTTCTGCTTCCTCGGACGGGACACCGAGCCCACCGTGGCCGAGCAGGCCGATGCCTACGCCGAGGTCTTCGCCGCGTTCCCGGGGCGCAAGGTCGTGGTGCGCACCCTTGACGCCGGCGCGGACAAGCCGCTGCCGTTCCTCACCGACGCGGAGGAGCCCAACCCGGCACTGGGGGTGCGCGGCTACCGCACGGACTGGACCACCCCGGGCGTGCTGGCCCGGCAGCTGGAGGCCATTGCCGCGGCCGCCGCCGAGAGCACCGCGGACGTGTGGGTCATGGCCCCCATGATCGCCACGGTGGCCGAGGCCGCGCACTTCCGTGAGCTCGTCCACGCGGCGGGGCTGCCCGTGAGCGGTGTGATGGTCGAGACGCCCGCCGCCGCCATGACCGCGGAGCAGATCCTGGACCGCGTGGACTTCGTGTCCCTGGGCACCAACGACCTCACCCAGTACACGATGGCCGCGGACCGGATGCTCGGCACACTGGCTGAGCTGAACTCCCCGTGGCAGCCCGCCGTGCTGCGCATGGTCGAGTGCGTGACCCGCGGCGCGGCGTCGGCCTCGCAGTCGCACGCCACCCACAAGAACGTGGGAGTGTGCGGAGAAGCCGCCGCGGATCCCGCGCTCGCGGTCGTGCTGGTGGGCCTGGGCGTGGACTCGCTGTCCATGAGCGCCCGGTCGCTCGCCGCGGTGGCCGCGGTGCTGAGAACCGTGGACACGGAGCAGGCCCGGCGAATCGCACGGCTCGCGCTGCGGGACACGAGTCCGCAGGAGGCGCGGGACACGGTGCGGGCGGAGCTGCCCGTGCTGACCGACCTGGGCCTGTGACGACCCCCTGCACTGCCCGGAACCAACCACCCGCAAGACAACGACTAGGAGCTGACATGTCAGAACGCACTGCCACCGTGGCCTCCCGCGTGGGGCTGCACGCCCGACCCGCCGCGATCTTCGCGGAGGCGGCTGGGGAGTACGAGAACCTGGAGATCACCATCCGCTCCGAGGGCGAGGATGCCGAGGAAGGCATGGACGCCTCCTCGGTGCTGTCCCTCATGTCCCTGGGCGCCGCCCACGGGGACCGCGTGATCCTGGCCGCCGAGGGTGAGGGGGCCGAGGAGGCCCTCGAGCACCTCGCGGGCATCATCGAGACGGATCTCGACGCCGACTGACACACCCCGCGGTGCGCCGGTTCCCTCCGGGGATCCGGCGCACCGGTGTCATGCCCGCACGCCTCGGGCCGGGCCCCGGATGCGCGGGGTACGGTGTCCCCATGGTGCGTCATCTGATCCTCGCCGGCCTCACCGTGGCCACCCTCTCCACGGTCCTCGCGGCAGTCCTCGGTCCCTGGGGATGGTGGTTCCCCGCCATCGCCTTCCTCCTCCTGCTGCTCGTGGCCGTGCGCGACGCCACGCAGCGCAAGCACTCGGTGCTGCGCAACTTCCCCGTGCTGGGTCACATGCGGTTCTTCCTGGAGAAGATCCGTCCGGAGATCCAGCAGTACTTCATCGAGCGCAACTACGACGGCAAGCCCTTCGACCGCGACCAGCGCTCGCTCGTGTACTCCCGGGCCAAGGGCTTCAAGGGGGACAAGGCGTTCGGCACCGAGCTGAACGTCAACGAGCCCGGCTACGAGTACTTCGTGCAGTCGGTGGCTCCCAAACCCGCGCCCGAGGACGAGCACCGCGTGCGGCTGGGCGGCCCGGACTGCCTCCAGCCCTACGACGCCTCGCTGCTGAACATCTCCGCCATGAGCTTCGGCTCCCTGTCCAAGAACGCCGTGCTGGCCATGAACAAGGGTGCGGCCCTGGGTGGGTTCGCGCAGGAGACCGGTGAGGGCGGCCTCACGGAGTACCACCTGGCGCACGGCGCCGACCTCATCTGGGAGTTCGGCTCCGGGTACTTCGGCACCCGGGACGAGCACGGGAACTTCGACCCGGAGGTCTTCCGGGAGAAGTCCCGCCTGCCGCAGGTCAAGGCCATCAACATCAAGCTCTCCCAGGGCGCCAAGCCCGGTCTGGGAGGTGTGCTCCCCGGCTCCAAGGTCACCGCGGAGATCGCGGCGGCCCGCGGCGTGCCCGAGGGGCAGACCTGCATCTCCCCGGCCAGCCACTCGGCGTTCACCACCCCGCGCGAGCTGATCCGGTTCGTGGCGCGGCTGCGGGAGCTCTCCGGCGGCAAGCCCATCGGGTTCAAGCTGTGCGTGGGCTCGCGCGTGGAGATCCTCGCCATCTGCAAGGCCATGATCGAGGAGGGGGTGAGCCCGGACTTCATCATCGTGGACGGCGGTGAGGGCGGCACCGGAGCCGCCCCGCTGGAGTACCAGGACCACGTGGGCACGCCGCTCGTGGAGGGCCTGATCCTCATGCACAACGCGCTCGTGGGCTCCGGTCTGCGGGAGCGCATCAAGCTCGGGTGCGCCGGGAAGATCACCTCGGGCCACGACATCGTGCGCCACATCATCCAGGGCGCGGACTTCTGCATGAGCGCCCGTGCCATGATGATGGCGGTCGGGTGCATCCAGGCCCAGGCCTGCCACACCAACAAGTGCCCCGTGGGGGTCACCACCCAGGATCCCAGGCTCTACCGTGCCCTGGACGTGACGGACAAGGGCGAGCGCGTGGAGCGCTACCACCGCCTGACGGTGGCGGAGGCGGGGCAGATGATCTCCACCATGGGCTGCGAGCACCCCGAGGAGCTCACCCGGGAGATGCTGCGCCGCAAGGTCACGGCCACCCAGTCCACGTCCTACGAGACCCTCTACCAGTGGCTGCGCCCCGGTGAGCTGTTCGAGGGCGTCGAGGGCGGCTGGGGTGAGGACTGGGACTACGCGGACCCGGACCGCTTCTCCGCGGGCCACCCCGGCAAGTACGTGTTCCACGACCGCGGGCCGCTGACCCCGGCCGGCGTGATCCCCGAGGCGGACCGCAGGTACGCGGGCGGCGCCGCCGGCGTGCGCTTCCCGGACGGGCGCCCCGCGGCGGCGTCGTCCCCCTCCGGAGCCCCCGTTGCCGGGGGCTCCCGGGAGAACGGCTCCCCGGCGGGGACCGGCAAGCGCCCGGAGGGCGAGCCCGGGACCACGGCGGGCGCCCAGCACACCACGCGGGACCCGGTTCCCGAGCCAGACAACGTGGATCCGCGTGACGACTCCCGCAGCCGCAACCCCGGGATGGCCTGAGCGCGGAGGGATATCATGTGGGACGGCGTCGCCGCGCGGCGTCGCCCACCGTCCGAGCACGACCCGCGGTCGAAGGATTGAGAGAGCCTTGCGAGAATTCACGGCACGATTTGCCACCGCCCAGGAGATCGCCGAGTGGGACTCCCACGTGACGGCCAACCCGGCGGGCGGCAACCTGCTGCAGTCGGAGGCCTTCGCGGAGGTCAAGAAGGACCACGGGTGGACGCCCCGGCACGTGGTCTACGAACCCTCGGACGGCTCGCGGGCGAGCTACAACCTGGTGCTCGAGAAGAAGGTCCCGGCTCTCGGCAGGCTCTGGTACATGATCAAGGGCCCGGACGTGGAGTCCGTGGACGACATGCCGGGCATCGTGGTCGCCAACGAGCGCTTCGTGGCCGGCGCGGCCAAGGGCGTGTTCGCGATCAAGTACGAGCCCGAGATCGTGGCCTCGGACTACGCCGCCGGGGTGCTCGCGCGCTGCGGGCTGGTGAAGTCCTTCGAGATCCAGCCGAACGACTCCACCGCGGTGCTGGACACGGACATGGACGAGAAGGCCCTGCTGAAGTCCCTGCACTCCCGCGGCCGCAACGCCGTGCGCCGCGCCACCCGCGAGGGCTGCGAGGTGGCGCAGGTTCCGCTCACCGAGGAGAACATGCGCGCCATGTACACCCTCATGGACTCCGTGGGCCAGGGCCACGCGCACGTGAACCTGCGCTCCTACGAGTACTACCGGGCGTTCTGGACGAACTTCGCCGAGCGCGGCCAGGGACGCCTGTACTTCACCTACGAGGACGGCAAGCCCTCCGTGGGTGCCTACGTGATCGCGTACGGCTCCAAGGGAACGTACAAGGACGGCGGCTCCAAGCCCCGCCGCAAGCAGTACGGGGACTCCCACCTGGTGCAGTGGAGCGCGATCACGGACCTGAAGCGGGACCACGGGATCACGCAGTACGACTTCTGCGGCACACCGCCCTCGGACCAGCTCAAGAACAAGGAGCACCACTACTACGGCCTGGGTCTGTTCAAGACGAGCTTCACGAAAACTGTCGTGGACTACGCAGGCGTCTGGGACCAGCCGCTCAGCCGCGCGAAATACGCTGTCTGGACCAACGTGGCGGAGAAGGTCCAGCGTCAGCTGTGGGTGCGCCGCACGGGGCAGCCGTTCTACTGACCGTCCACCCCGCCGCGACACCCGGCGGGTCCACCGCGTCCCGGCCTGAGAGCCGAGGCCCGCACCAGCCACCACACCAGATCTGAGCAGTGCCCGCGGCGGCAGGGAAGGGTCATCCGACGTGAGCGTGAACGAGCAGTTGAGGCACCTGGCGCACCAGGGGTACCCGTCCTCGGGGGAGGCCACGGCCCGCCCCTCGGCCGACGACCAGCCCTTCGGCCCGGGCGGTGACACGGCGCTGCGGGAGGCCGTGCGTTCCACCGCTCCGCCCCGTCGTGCGCATCCCATGCCGCGCCCCACGGAGGAACAGGCGGCCCAGGCCCGTGCGCGCGCCGCCGCGCACCCGCACACGGACCCGCACGCCGCGGCCCCCCGCACCGCCGGGCCGCGAACCCTGCGGACGGGTCAGTCGGCCACCGCCGGATCCACCCGGGTCTCCGCCCTGCCCGTGCTCACCCCCGGACAGATCGCCGCGGACCGCGCGGGGCAGGGACACCGCGGCGGGGTCCCCGCCGCGCTCACCGAGCCGATCGGCACCAGGTCCCGACGCAGCAGTACCCCGGCGGCCTCGCCCGTGGAGCGCCCGGAGACGGTCGAGCACGAGATCGCCCCGGCCACCACTGCGATCCCCCGAGCCGTGTACCCGGCCGCCCGGGTGGACCCCCCGAAGGCCCCCCGGTCCCTGTTCCGCTCGCTCGTTCAGGGCGACGCCGCCCCCACAGCTCCCATGCGCGTGGTGGACCGTCTCACCTCCACGCCGTTCCGTCACCTGCGCAAGTTCGGCGACGGCTCCGACCGGCAGGCCCGGCGGACCCTGAACTTCGCCCTGCGCCTCGCGGAGACCATGTTCCACTACGGGGCGGACGCCCTGGACGTGGAGAACGCCATCATCGCGGTGTGCGCCACCTACGGGGTGGAGAACCTCGAGGTGGACATCACCAACCAGTCCGTGACCATCAACTACGTGGCCGAGACCACCGCCACGGGCCAGCTCGCGGCCGCGGGGCTCACACCGGCCACCACGGTGGCCGAGAGGGAGGCCGGGGAGAACGCATCCTCGTTCGCGGGCACCCCCGGCACCACCGGGGAGATCCGCGGCTCGGGGACCACCCGGACGGGGGAGGACCCCTGGGGGGACTCCGCGACCTCCAGCCACACCGTGATGCGCGTGGTGCGCTCGTGGACGGACAACTACTCGGGCCTGGCGGACACCCACCAGCTCGTGATCCGCATCATCGAGGGCGAGATGCCGCTGCGCAGGGCGGAGCGGGAGCTCGCGGAGATCAATGCGCGCCCCAAGCCCTACGCCCGCTGGATGGTCACGGCCGCGACCGTGCTCGTGGCCGGAACCCTGGCGCTGGCCCTCGGGGCGTCCTGGGTGGGGGCGTCGGTGGCCGTGGCCTCGGCCGCCGTGGTGCAGATGGTCACCGCCAAGCTCAGCGCGTGGCGGATCCCTGAGTTCTTCACACTCGCCGCCAACGCCTTCGTGGTCACGCTCGTGGCCATCGTGGTCTCCGCCCTCGGTGTGCCGCTGTCGCCGCCCACGGTGATCGCGGGCGGTCTGATCATGCTGCTGCCCACCACGCGCATGGTCTCCACCATGCAGGACGCCATCAACGGCTTCCCGGTGACCGCGGCGGGGCGGCTGCTCTCCACGGCCATGGCCTTCCTCGGCATCGTCGCGGGCATTGCCCTGGGGGTGTCCCTGACCGTGAACGTGCTCGGGGTGCCTCCCATCGACATCTCCCAGTCGAGCTTCACCCCCACGGGCAAGCTGACGAACATCGCGTTCATGCTCGTCTCCACCGCCCTGATCGCGGTGTCCATGCAGGTCAAACCGCGGCACATCCCCCCGGCCGTGGCCGCGGCCCTCGCGGGGCTGCTGCTGTACCACGGCGTGGGACTCGTGGACGCCGGCAGCCGGATCGCCACGGGCGTGGGGGCGGTGGCCAGCGGGTGCGTGGCCGCCCTGCTGGCCGCCCGCTCCAAGATTCCCCAGGCCGTGCTCGCGATCCCGGCCATGACGTTCCTGCTGCCGGGGCTCACCCTGTTCCGCGGGATGTACGCCATGACGGTGCAGACCGAAGCCCCGGGCCAGGGCATCAACGAGCTGGTCAACGCCATGGCCTCGATCGTGCTGCTGGCCGCCGGCGTGGTGCTGGCCAAGTACCTCATGCGCCCGTTCATCGAGCAGATGCAGCACCTCTCGCAGCGGCGCAACCGCCGCCGCTGACGCCGCGCGCGGACCTCAGAGGATCTGGCCCACGGGCAGCTTCTTCTCCGCCTGGAACACGTCCTCGGTGCGCCCCTGCGCCCAGTAGCCGGACAGCGACACCCGCGAGCGGTCGAGTCCCCGGACGTCGAACAGCTCCCGGCGGGCGGCCTTCATGGCCTCGCGCTCGCCGTGCACGAACGCCTGCACGCCCGTGAGGTCCTCGGGCCACGCGGCCTCCGACAGCCCGACGACGAGCGCCCGCTCGCCGGGGCGCTCGTCCGCCCGGTGCACCCACCGCACCCGCACGCCCTCGGGAACGGCCGTGTCCGAGAGGTCGAGCTCGTGGGAGGCGTCCTGGACCTCCAGAACCGCCTCACCGCGCGCGGTGCCCGGCAGGGCCTCGAGGTTCGCGAGCACAGCGGGGACGGCGGCGTCGTCGCCCGCGAGAATGCTCCAGGTGGCGGCGGGATCCGGAACCCACTTCCCGCCCGGGCCCAGGGCCACGATCCGGTCACCGGGCTGGGCGGAGACGGCCCACGGGCCGGCGTGGCCCTCGCTGCCGTGCAGCGCCACGTCGATCCACAGCGTGGCCGTGGACAGGTCCACCCGGCGCAGGGTCATGTGGCGGGACACCGGCTGCTCGTGGGGTGGCGCGCTCTCCCGGACCGCCCAGTAGTCCGGCAGCTCACCGGGAGCGGTGGCCGCGAGCGTCTGCGGGGAGAAGAAGAGTAGCTTGACGTACTTCTCGGGCGGTGCGATGTCCCGGAAGTCCTCGGGGTTGTCGATGCGGCACACCACGCGCACCATGGCGGGCGCGAGACGGGTGCGCTCGAGCACGCTGAGGTTGATCTGGGGCTTGCGGTCCGCGGGCGCTGGAATCCGTGGCATGGCCCCAGCGTAGGGGACCCTAACCCGGCAGCTCCCACGAGACGGGCTCCGCCCCCTGCTCCCGCAGCAGGTCGTTGACGCGCGAGAAGGGGCGGGAGCCGAAGAACCCTCGGGACGCGGACAGCGGTGAGGGGTGCGCCGACTCCACCGTGGGTGCCCCGCCCAGCCAGTCCTTGGTGGTGCGGGCGTCCCGGCCCCACAGGACGGCCACGAGGGGCTGCTGGCGGTCACCGAGTGCCCGGACCGCGCACTCGGTGACCGCCTCCCAGCCCTTGCCCCGGTGCGACGCCGCCGAGCCCGCCTGCACCGTGAGCACCCTGTTGAGCAGCATGACTCCCTGACCCGCCCATGAGGAGAGGTCCCCGTGAGAGGGCGCCTCGATGCCCAGGTCGGACCGCAGCTCCTTGTAGATGTTCTGCAGGGACCGGGGGACCGGGCGGACATCCGGCGCCACCGAGAACGAGAGCCCCATGGCGTGGCCGGGCGTGGGGTAGGGGTCCTGGCCCACGATCAGCACCTTCACCGCGGACAGCGGCTCCCGGAACGCGCGGAAGATGTTCTCCCCGGCCGGCAGGGTGTGCCGCCCCGCGGCGTGCTCGGCCCGCAGGAACTCGCCCATCTCCCGGATCCGGGGCTCCACGGGCTGGAGTGCGGCGGCCCACTCCGGGTGCATGATCTCGGACAGCGGGCGCGGGGTGCTCACGAGTGGCCTCCTGGTGCGGTGCGTCGCGCGCGGCGCAGTCCCCGCGCGCTAGGGTTGACGCCATGTCTACCACGGGGGAGGAGCTCGACGAGCTGGACCGGGCCGTCCTGGAGCTCGAGTCCGAGCACTGGAAGTACCGCGGCGCCAAGGAGTCCGCGATCCGCTCGCGGCTGGGACTGAGCCCGGTGAACTACTACCAGCGTCTGAACGCCCTGATCTCCTCCGAGGCCGCAGCGCGCCACGCGCCGATGCTGATCTCCAGGCTGCGCCGGGCGCGCTCGCGCTGACCGCTCGTGGACACCGGGCGCGTGTCCCCGGACGCGGGCAGACCTCCGCGCGGGCACCCGGTCGGCCGTGCGATAGTGGCCACTGACAGCGTTGCGCCCGGAGCACCGCGCGGTGCGCGAGCCGGGCCCAGGAGAGCGAGACCATGAGCGAACACCCCCGCGACGAGTTCGACGACGTTCCCGAGGACGGCGCCCGCCAAGGCGCGCACCGCGGCCACAACCCCCGCGCCCGTGAGGGCTCCACGCGACAGTTCCGCACGGTTCTCCTCTCGGGCGTGCTCGCCCTCGTGCTCGGCGCCGTGTGCTTCGTCAACGCGCCCCGCACGGCCCAGGAGGCGCAGTCCCTCGGGAGCGCTGCGGTGTCCCCGGTCGCCGTGTCCACCGCCTCGTCCGTGCTCGCCGACGCCGCCGCGGCGGGCCTGCGCGCACCGGCCCCGGGCGGCGTCGAGCGCGTCTGAGCCGTCCGGCGTTCAGCCGGGAATGAAACCTGAGCCCACCACGCGCAGGGCGTTTGCGGTTCCGCGCGCGGCAGTGCCACTATGGGATTAGCACTCAGTCGGGTGGACTGCTAACCGGGTCCGGTGGCAGCGCCCCGGCGCACGAGTGGACACCACATCACGGTGAGGTGGTCGCGGCGCGGTGAGGACCGCGGTGCGAGCGCCGTCCGTCGCGGGCATCGTGACCAGTCTCGTTTGTCGACCGTCCAGGAGGGACGAATCACATGGCAAAGATGATCGCATTCGACGAAGAAGCACGCCGCGGCCTCGAGAAGGGTCTCAACACCCTCGCGGACGCCGTCAAGGTCACGCTCGGCCCCCGCGGCCGCAACGTGGTCCTGGAGAAGTCCTGGGGCGCCCCCACCATCACCAACGACGGTGTCTCCATCGCCAAGGAGATCGAGCTGGAGGAGCCGTATGAGAAGATCGGCGCCGAGCTCGTGAAGGAGGTCGCCAAGAAGACCGACGACGTCGCCGGTGACGGCACCACCACGGCCACCGTGCTGGCCCAGGCCCTCGTGAAGGAAGGCCTGCGCAACGTGGCCGCCGGTGCGGACCCGCTGTCCCTCAAGCGCGGCATCGAGAAGGCCGTGGCCTCCGTGACCGAGCAGCTGCTGTCCTCCGCCAAGGAGATCGAGACCGAGGAGGAGATCGCCGCCACCGCGTCCATCTCCGCCGCTGACCCCGAGATCGGCAAGCTGATCGCCGAGGCCATGGAGAAGGTCGGCAAGGAAGGCGTCATCACCGTCGAGGAGTCCAACACCTTCGGGCTGGACCTCGAGCTGACCGAGGGCATGCGCTTCGACAAGGGCTACCTCTCCGGCTACTTCGTCACGGACGCGGACCGCCAGGAGGCCGTCCTGGAGGATCCCTACATCCTCATCGTGAACTCCAAGATCTCCGCCGTGAAGGACCTGGTCCCCGTGCTGGAGAAGGTCATGCAGGCCGGCAAGCCGCTGCTGATCATCGCCGAGGACGTGGACGGCGAGGCCTTGGCCATGCTGGTGCTGAACAAGATGCGCGGCGCTGTGAAGTCCGTGGCCGTCAAGGCTCCCGGCTTCGGCGACCGCCGCAAGGCGCAGCTCGCGGACATCGCGATCCTCACCGGCGGCCAGGTCATCACCGAAGAGGTGGGGCTGTCGCTCGAGTCCGCCACGATCGACCTGCTGGGCCAGGCCCGCAAGGTCGTCGTCACCAAGGACGAGACCACCATCGTGGACGGCGCCGGCACCCAGGAGGAGATCGAGGGCCGCGTGGCGCAGATCCGCGCGGAGATCAACAACTCCGACTCCGACTACGACCGCGAGAAGCTGCAGGAGCGCCTGGCCAAGCTGGCCGGCGGTGTGGCAGTGCTCAAGGCCGGCGCGGCCACCGAGGTGGAGCTCAAGGAGCGCAAGCACCGCATCGAGGACGCCGTGCGCAACGCCAAGGCGGCCGTGGAGGAGGGCATTGTCGCCGGCGGTGGCGTGGCCCTCATCCAGGCCGGTGCCAAGGTGTTCGACTCCCTGAACCTCTCGGGTGACGAGGCCACGGGCGCGAACATCGTCAAGGTCGCCATCGACGCCCCGCTCAAGCAGATCGCCCTCAACGCCGGCATGGAGCCCGGCGTGGTGGTCGACAAGGTGCGCGGGCTCGAGACCGGCTGGGGCCTCAACGCCGCCACCGGCGAGTACGAGGACCTCATGGCCGCGGGCATCAACGACCCCGTCAAGGTGACCCGTTCCGCTCTGCAGAACGCGGCGTCCATCGCCGGGCTGTTCCTCACCACGGAGGCCGTGGTGGCGGACAAGCCGGAGCCCGAGGCCGCCGGTGCGGGCGCGGGTGCCGATCCCATGGGCGGCATGGGCGGCATGATGTGATTCCACTCCGCCGAGTGGACTCCCACCCGTTCTGCGGGTGAGACCCGTGAAGGACCCCGGACGCGCACGTCGTGTCCGGGGTCCTTCCACGTCCGGGTGGGGCGGCAAGGCGCCGTGGCGTTCCGCGTGTCGGCACGCTTTGGGAGGATGGGTGCATGACGATCATTGCTTCCGCGGACGGTTCGGCGCTCGGCAACCCGGGGCCGGCCGGCTGGGCCTGGTACATCGACCCCACGTCGTGGCACGCGGGCGGCTGGGCGCACGGCACCAACAACATGGGCGAGCTCACCGCCGTGCTGGACCTGCTCGAGTGCACGCGCCACCGGCGGGACGAACCGCTCACGGTCTACTGCGACAGCCAGTACGTGATCAACTCGATCACCAAGTGGATGCCGGGCTGGAAGAAGAAGGGCTGGAAGAAGCGGGACGGCAAGCCCGTGCTGAACGTGGACATCATGAAGGCCCTGGACCGGGAGCTATCCGGCCGCTCGGTCACTTTCGAGTGGGTCAAGGGCCACGCCGGTCACGAGCTCAACGAGGCCGCTGACGTGCGTGCCCGGGCGATGGCCACGGCGTACCAGGCGCGCACCTCCCCCGAGGACATGCCGGTGGGTCCGGGCTTCCGGGACGAGGACGCCACCCCCGCCTCCCGTCACGCGTCCGGTGCCGAGCCCTCCGCCACCGACGCCACCGCACCCGCGTCCGGTGCGGCCGCACCCGTGCACGCCGCAGACGCCGCCGCACCCGCGTCCAGTGCTGCGACGGCCCCGCCCTCTGCCGAGGGTGGTACGTCCCGCCCCGCGGCCACGGGGCACGCTGCCGCCGGTGGCGGCGCACCTGCCGGACCACCGTCTGCGGCACCGGGGGACGGCATGGTCAGCCAGCCGGATCTCTTCTCCGAGCTGGAGGCCGCGTCGCCGCCGAGCGGGACCCAGGAGTCCGCCGGGGTTAGAGCGGACGGGTGGTCGGAGCAGTTCGTGGTGGATGCCGTGCAACGGGAGCGCGCGGCGGTGTGCACCCCGCCCGGGGCGGCGCACGAGACCGCCGGGGCCTCACCCCGTGCGGCGGCGTCGCCCCACGCTGCGGAGCACGCCACCACGCTGCTGCACCCCGACCTGCAGTGCATCGACGCGGGCGGTGCCGTCGTGCCGGTGGCGCAGTTCCCGTCCCGAGCCGTGGCGGAGGGCACCCCCGGTGAGGTGCGGGTGACCGCCCTCGGTGCGGATGCCTACCACGTGAGCTACCGGCTCGAGGAGCCCTCGCACGTGACCCGTCGCAGCTCCGTGTGGGTGCGCGAGGACCAGCACAACGACATGGGCCCCTGGCTGCTGCGCTTCCACCAGGTCACGGCGGAGGACTGAGCAGGGCTCAGGATGAGAACATCCGGGCGTTGGCGGCCTCCGTCTCGGCGTACTGCGTCCCGGCGGTCGCGAGCGCCTGGTTGATCTGCGCGACGGCCTGCTCCATCTGGGCCTGCGCGGAGCGCCACGAGCTCAGGGCCTCCTGGAAGCTCGCGGAGGCGGTGCCCGTCCAGGTGCCCTGAAGATCCGTGAGCGTGGCGGTCATGCCGTTGACCTCCGCGCTGAGCCGTTCGATGTGCCCGTGTGCCTGCTGGGACTTGGCGGCAATGGTGTCGCTGTCCACCACGAAGTGAGCCATGATGTTCCTCCTCGGAAAAAGGTGCCGGTGACCGGCCGGTGACCGGCGGGTGCCGGTACGGGTCACGCTACGAAGGGGGAAGGCCGCAGGGACGGGGGGCCGAGGAGGCGGTGGAGCTAGGAGTCCGATCCGCGGCTGTCCACAGGTTCCGTGTGCGGGATCCGCACGGTGAACGTGGCTCCTCCGCCGTCCGTCTGCTCCAGACGGACCGTGCCGTCGTGCTGCTCGATGATCGCGGCCACGATGGACAGCCCCAGCCCGGTGCCCCCGGTCTCACGGGTCCGGGAGGAGTCCGCCCGGTAGAACCGTTCGAAGACCCGCTCGGCGTCCGTGCCGTGGATTCCCGGCCCGTGGTCGCGCACCTGCAGCACGGAGGTGGACCGGCCGTCCACGGCGGGTTCGAGACCCACGGCGAGCTCCAGCGGCGAGCCCGCCGGTGTGTAGCGCAGGGCATTGGTCAGCAGGTTGGCCACCACCTGGCGCAGCTTGGACTCGTCCCCGTGGACCCAGGCGGCCTCCGGGGAGGAGTCCTGCAGGCCCACCACCGTCACGGTGCGGTCGGGAGCGGTCGCGTGGGCGTCCGAGGCCGCGTCGTACGCCAGGTGCAGCAGGTCCACCGCGCCCATGGTGGACACCCGGCGCTCGTCCAGGCGGGCCAGGGTCAGGAGGTCCTCCACGAGCTGCGTCATGCGCTTGGACTCCGACTCGATCCGGTCCATGGCCTTGCCCACGTCCTCGGGCGTCTGCAGCGCCCCGTGGCGGTAGAGCTCGGAGTACCCCCGGATGGACACCAGGGGGGTGCGCAGCTCGTGGGAGGCGTCGGCCACGAACCGCCGCAGCTTGGTCTCGGACCGGGTGCGCGCGTCGAAGGCGTCCTCGATGTGGCCGAGCATCGCGTTGAGGGATGCGGAGAGCTGACCGATCTCGGTGTGCGGGTTGTACCCCTCCATGCGCTGGGAGAGGTCGCCGT
The DNA here is from genome assembly GCF_030407675.1 of Kocuria sp. APC 4018. Lineage (NCBI taxonomy): Bacteria > Bacillati > Actinomycetota > Actinomycetes > Micrococcales > Micrococcaceae > Kocuria > Kocuria sp. APC 4018. The sequence goes on from NZ_JASDCY010000015.1 coordinate 30,271, forward strand.
CCGCGATCCGCGCGGCAGTGGCCTCCACCTGTCGCAGCGGCTGGAAGGCGCGGGTGACCATGACCCACCCCACGGTCATGGCCGCGATCAGGGTGGCCAGTCCGAAGCTGAAGGTCAGCAGGCCCACGCCCGAGATGATCGCGTTCGTGCGGGCCATCGGCTCGGCCACCACCACGGACATGTCGAACATCGTGAGCTTGGCGGGCAGCACCCGCCACGTGTCCTCGTCCGAGCCCACGGACCCCACGGTCTCCGCCTGACCGTCGTGGGCCACCACGTAGTCGAGGGTCATCCTGCTCAGATCTGGATCCGGCGGGTCCTCGGCCGTGGGGGCGCCGCCGTGTGCCGTGGCGATCACGTTGCCCTCGGCGTCCAGGAGGTACCCGTTGGTGGGCACCGGCGAGCTCACGTCACCCTCGAGGGTGCCCGTGAGAGCGGTCGCCACCGCGGGAACGGACTGCCGCAGCTCCTGGTCCAGGCTCGTCACGAGCGAGTCCCGCAGCACCGAGACCGCCACCAGCGTGGTCACCATGATGCTGACCGCGAGCAGCACGCCCGTGAGGGCCATGAGCTGCGAGCGCAGGGACGCGGAGCGGAACCGCCGGGCGAGCACGTTCAAGGGATCAGTGGCGCTTGTCCGCGGAGCGCAGCAGGTAGCCCACGCCGCGCTTGGTGTGGATCAGGGAGGGCTGGTCGGGATCGTTGTCAATCTTGCGGCGCAGGTAGGAGATGTAGGACTCCACGATGGAGGCGTCCCCGTTGAAGTCGTACTCCCACACGTGGTCCAGGATCTGGGCCTTGGACAGCACCCGGTTGGGGTTGAGCATGAGGTAGCGCAGCAGCTTGAACTCCGTGGGGGACAGGTCGATCTCGCGCCCGTCGCGGAAGACCTCGTGGGCGTCGTCGTCCAGGACGAGGTCGTCCACCTTGAGACGGGAGTCCTCCTCCTCGAGGGGCTGGGTCCGGCGCAGCACGGCGCGGATGCGGGCCACGACCTCGTCGAGGCTGAAGGGCTTGGTGACGTAGTCGTCGCCGCCCACGGTCAGCCCGGCCACCTTGTCGTCGGTGTCGTCCTTGGCCGTGAGGAAGAGGATGGGGAAGTGCCGCCCGGCCGAGCGCAGCTTGCGGGTCACGGAGAAGCCGTCGATGTCCGGGAGCATGACGTCCAGCACGGCGAGGTCCGGGTCCTCGGCCTCGGCCTTGAGCAGGGCGTCGCGGCCATTGGCGGCGGTGACGACCTCGAAACCGGCGAACCGCAGGGAGGTGGCGAGCAGCTCGAGGATGTTCGGCTCGTCGTCCACGACGAGCAGTTTCGCTTCTGTGGTTTTCGTGTTCATGCGCTCAGTGTCTCCGAATTTCCTGGATGGAAGCTGTCATGCATCCCGCGGAAAACTGGGAGGGGTGAGCAGGCGGGGGCACGGGGGCTCCGGGACGACGGCGAGCGGCGCTCTCAGCGGTGCGAGCGGCGTCGTGCACCGCCCCGCACGAGCTCCACGCACAGCAGCAGGAACGCCAGGGGGAAGAGGATCGACGGGATGAAGGTGAACCCGGGCCACAGCACCGTCCCCGCGGCAGAGGCCACGAGCACCGCAATCAGGCAGAGGGCGCTCACGCCAGCCAGCACGAGGGCCACCACGAGCAGCACCGGCAGACCTCCCCCGGTGCGGTGGTCGGCGGCGGCGGCGGTGGTGGGTGCGGTGGATTCAGGCATGCCCACAAGGTAGCAAGCCGGGGTTACGCGCTGGGTTGAACGGGGCCGCGGTCGAGCTCGCGGGGGATAAACTGTGGTGTTCGCAAGGCGCCGCGCAGCGGTGGCCGCAACGAGAAGACGAGAGACTGAGGTGATCCGCGTGCCCACGGGCAAGGTCAAGTGGTTCGACGCAGACAAGGGTTTCGGTTTCCTGGCCACCGACGACGGCCAGGAGGTGTTCCTCCACGCGTCGGCACTGCCCCAGGGGGTGACCACGGTGAAGCCCGGCACCCGCATGGACTTCGGGATCGCGGACGGCAAGCGGGGGGCGCAGGCGCTGTCCGCCACCGTGCTCAGCGCACCGCCGTCGGTCACCCGCAACACCCGCAAGCCGCCGGAGGAAATGGCGGTGCTCACCGAGGACCTGATCCGCCTTCTGGACGGGATGTCCAACGGGCTGCGCCGCGGGCGCTACCCGGACCGCTCCCACGGGCACAAGATCGCGGCCATCCTGCGCACCGTGGCGGATGAGCTCGATGTCTGAGCGCACAGCACGGACCACGGACACCGCCCGCGCGGATGCTGCCGGCTCCCCGGCTCCGGCCGAGCAGATCCCGGACACGCAGACCCCGGCCGAGCAGACGGCCACCGGGCAGACCCCGGACGAGCAGGCCCAGCAGGAGCAGACCACCGCTGCCCAGAACCCCACCGAGCAGGGCTCTGCCGACCAGACCCCGGGTGGACGGAGTCCCGCCGGGCAGCTCTCGGTGGATGATGCCTCGACGGAGCAGGACCCGCCGCAGCAGGACCGTGGGGAGGCCCCCGCGGCATCCCGGTCCGCAGCAGCGGTGACCGCCGCCGAGAGCGGTGCGGAACCGTCGTCGGCTCCGTCCCGTGGCGCGGCGAAGCGGCGCTCGGGACCGCGCACCCGCACGCCCAAGCAGGATCCCGTCCTCACGGAGGCCGTGGACCTGGCCCGGGAGGCGGTCGTGGCGGGCGCCCACGAGGATGGCGGCATCGGCGAGCACGTGGGCGTCACCGTCCACGAGGACCGTCTGCTCACGCACCTCTTCGACTGCACGCTCCCGGGGTACCCGGGGTGGACCTGGTACGCCACCGTGTCCCGCGCTCCCCGTTCCAAGCACGTGAGCGTGTGCGAGTCCGGTTTGCTGGCCGGCCCCCGCTCGCTCCTGGCGCCGGCCTGGATCCCGTGGGAGGAGCGCATGAACTCCCTGCACGCGGAGCAGGAGGGCGCCGAGCACGAGGGCACGGAGCAGCCGAGCCCCGAGCAGGCGGAGACCGACCGTCCCGACGACGCCGCGCGCGAGCCCCACGAGGGGTCCGCGGCCGGTGATCCCCTGGCCGCGCAGGACACGATGTCCGCCGAGGGCGGCACGTCATCCTAGGCCGCGGGTCCGGCGCGGCGGAGCGGGGACCGGCGGCACCGGGTGCCACCGGGATGTTCCGATCGCTGCGGATCCGCAACTACCGGCTGTGGTTCACGGGGGCTCTGGTCTCCAACATTGGCACGTGGATGCAGCGCACGGCGCAGTCCTGGCTGGTGTTCGACGAGCTGACGGATCACGACTCCACCGCCATGGGCGTGGTCATGGCGCTGCAGTTCGTCCCGCAGCTGCTCCTGGCGCCGTACGCCGGGGTGCTCGCGGACCGCTACGACCGGCGCCGCATCCTGGTGCTCACCCAGGGGATCATGGCACTGCTCGCCGCGGCGCTGGGCACGCTGCTGCTGCTCGACCTCGCGGGGCTGTCCACCGTGTACGTCTTCGCCCTGGCGCTGGGGGTCGTGGCCACGTTCGACGCCCCCGTGCGGCAGACGTTCGTCTCCGAGATGGTCCCGGACACCCACCTGTCCAATGCGGTGGCCCTGAACTCCACCTCGTTCAACTCCGCGCGGTTGATCGGCCCCGCGGTGGCGGGAGTGCTGGTGGCGGCCGTGGGCACCGGGTGGGTGTTCGTGCTCAACACACTCACGTTCGCCGCCATGATCTGGGCAATCGTGCTGATCGACGCCGGGCGGCTGCGGCCCGCCCCGCGCGCTCGCCGGGGGCGCGGCCAAATCCGGGAGGGCATCGGCTACGTGGCGCACCGCCCGGACATCGTGGCGGTCATGGCCACGATCTTCATGATCGGCACCTTCGGCATGAACTTCGCGGTGTACCTCGCGGCCATGGCGGGTTCGGAGTTCGGGCGCGGCTCGGAGGAGTTCGGGCTCCTGAACTCGATGCTCGCCCTGGGCACCGTGACCGGTGCCCTGCTCTCCGCCCGCCGCGAGCGGGCGCGGCTGCGCTACATCTTCATCGGCTGCGCGGCGTTCGCGGTCTCCTGCCTGGGGGCGGCCACGGCGCCCTCGCTGTGGCTGTTCGCCGTGTGGCTGATCCCGTGCGGCGTGTCCTCGCTGACCATCATGACCACGGCCAACGCCTACGTGCAGAGCACCACGGCGCCCGCCATGCGGGGACGCGTGATGAGCCTCTACATGGCGATCTTCATGGGCGGCACCCCGATCGGCGCCCCCGTGGTGGGGTGGCTCACGGACACGTTCGGAGCACGCTGGGGCATGGGCTCTGCGGTCCTCGCGGGTCTCGTGGGCGCGCTCATCGGGGCGTGGTTCGCGTGGCGCCATGTCCCCGCCCGCTCCGGGGCGCCCACGGCGGGCTGAACGCGGCAGGACGACGACGCCGCGGCGCCCGCCGCGCGCTCAGGCCAGTTCGCCCACGGCCCAGTCGATGCACCGCAGCAGCGCGCGCACGTCCTCGGGGGGAACGGACGCGAAGGTGGCGATGCGCAACTGGTTGCGTCCGAGCTTGCGGTAGGGCTCCACGTCCAGCACACCGTTGGCCCGCAGGGCGGAGGCCACACGGGCCGCGTCCACGGCGGCGTCGAAGTCCACCGTGCACACCACGGGGGAGCGGTGCGCGGGATCGGCGACGAAGGGCCTCGCGTGCTCGCTGTCCTCGGCCCAGTCGTAGACCAGCCCGGAGGTCTCGGCGGTCCGCGCGGCGGCCCACGGCATGCCGCCCTGCTCGAGCAGCCAGCCGAGCTGCTCGTCCAGCATCACGAGCCCGGCGAGGGCCGGTGTGTTGTAGGTCTGGTGCTTGCGGGAGTTCTCCACGGCGGCGGCCAGCGAGAGCACGTCCGGGACCCAGCGCCCGGAGGCCGAGAGGCGCTCCACGCGCTCGAGGGCTGCGGGGGAGAACGCGGCGAACCAGATCCCGCCGTCGCTGCCGAAGTTCTTCTGCGGGGAGAAGTAGTAGACGTCCGTCTCGGCGATCTCCACGGCCATGCCGCCAGCGGCGGAGGTCGCGTCGACGACCGTGAGGGCGTCGTCGGCCACCACACGGCGCACCGGCATGGCCACGCCCGTGGAGGTCTCGTTCTGCGGCCATGCGTAGACGTCCACGTCCTGCAGAATGCGCGGTCCCTCGGGGCGGGAGCCCGCGGGAGCCTCGAGCACCACGGAGCGTTCCAGGAACGGGGCCCGGTCGGTGACGCTCGCGAACTTGGCGCCGAACTCGCCGAAGGCCAGGTGCTCGGCGCGCGAGCGCACCAGGCCGAACGCGGCGCTGTCCCAGAACACGCTGGCCCCGCCCGTCCCCAGCACGATCTCGTAGCCCGCGGGCAGCCCCAGGAACTCGGCCAGCCGCTCCTGGATCCGGGCCACGAGGTCCTTGACGGGGGCCTGCCGGTGGGAGGTTCCCAGCAGCGTCGTTCCGGCCCGGGCGAGGGCACCCAGCTGCTCCGGGCGCACGCGGGACGGGCCGGCACCGAACCGGCCGTCCTCGGGAAGCAGGTGCGGGGGGATCACGGGCAGATCGGTCACGGTGGGTCCTCCTGGAGGGCGGGACGGTGGTGTGCTCCATTGTGCTCGCCCCGGCCGGTGCTGCGGCGCACGACGACGGCGGGGACGTGACCCGCCTCGTTACAATTATCCTGAATCATTCACACCACGCTGGAGTGCATCCCCCCACCGGGGACCGTTGACACGCGCGCCGCGGTGCGCAGAAATTCGAGGACGGACCATGAGCGGCGACCTGATCGACACCACCGAGATGTATCTGCGCACGGTGCTGGAGCTCGAGGAGGAGGGCATCACGCCCATGCGGGCCCGCATCGTGGAGCGGCTGCACCACTCCGGGCCCACGGTGTCCCAGACGGTCTCCCGCATGGAGCGCGACGGTCTGCTGTCCGTGGCGCCGGACCGGTCCCTGCAGCTCACCCCCGCGGGCCGTGACACGGCCGTGTCCGTGATGCGCAAGCACCGCCTGGCCGAGCGGCTGCTCGCGGACGTGGTGGGACTGGACCTCGCGCACGTGCACGAGGAGGCCTGCCGCTGGGAGCACGTGATGAGCGAGCGCGTGGAGAACCGGCTCGTGGACCTGCTCGGTGACCCCAAGGTCTCCCCGTACGGGACGCCCATTCCCTGTCGGGGCGGGGACGCCCCCGAGGTCTTCGGCGGCCTCACCCTCCTCGACGCCGCAGTGGCGGCCGACGGGGCGCAGTACGGGGTGCGACTGCTGCCCGAGGTGGTGCAGGCAGACCCCGAGCTGATCGAGACGCTCAGCTCCGCCGGCATCCTCACTGGGTCACGTGTCACCGCCGAGATCAACCCTGGTGACGAGCAGCGAGTCGTGGTCACCCATGTGGCATCGGGGGTCTCCCTGGACCTCGACGGAGCCACGGCACGGGCGATCCGGGTGAGCGCGACCGCCTCCTGAGCCCGGCCCGCGGGTGGGACCGTGATCTTTCCGATGTGTGGACAACCACACGGCCACCGGTGTGCCATGCCGCGCCGCACGGTGCTCCGCAGGGCTGTCTCCGCAGGTCAGAGGTATGTTGCCCCTGGTAATGAGCCCATAGGGTCCCCTGTCGATTGATTTATTCTTTGTGATCAAATGGGCTGACTGATAGCCGTGAGTGCCCGATCCGTGATCGGTTGTAATCAAAACGTGACATTCCCGTGATCTGTCCTGTACAGTCGTGACCGTGCCGATCACTGGTCGGATCCGGCACTCCCGAGCGCTCGCCGAGTTCTGCCATGCGCCCCGGGATCCCGTACACAGAACATCCGCATGGCAGAAGCGGGGGAACCACTTCCCGGATTCGTCACAGCCCGTCGAATCCTTGGGGTCAAGCCAGCACGGCCCATCGGCTCGTGCGGCCGGATGTCTCCCATCCGAACCCGACAGCTCACCCCGCAGGCGTAGGGAGGAACACACACATGTCTTTCATGAAGCAGAGCTCTGCCCGCCACCGCGCTGAGACCCAGTCCCACGTGGTGCGCAACACCACCGTTGCCACCATCGCGGCCGGCGCGGCCGTGGCCGGCATGACGATGCCCGCTCAGGCATCCAGCGACATCGTGGAGCTGGGCTCCACCTCGTCCTACAGCGCCGACACCTCGCTGGGCGCCTACAACGCCTCCTACACCACCCCGGCCCCGGATGCCATGGCGTCCGGCTCCGGCGTGAGCACGCAGTCGAACCACGCCGCCAACGGCCTCGTGGCCGATGCCTACGAGGGCATCGGTGGCGCGTACGTGCTCGGCGGCACCAGCTACAAGGCCTGGGACTGCTCCGGCTTCGTCCAGTCGGTCTACGCCCAGAACGGCATCAGCATCCCCCGCGTCACCTGGGACCAGTTCAAGGCAGGCACCCCCACCTCGAACCCGCAGCCCGGTGACCTGGTCTCCCAGAACGGCGGATCGCACGTGGGCATCTACGTGGGCAACGGCCAGATGATCTCCGCCCTCAACCCCGCGCAGGGCACGCAGATCCACTCTGTGAACGCCATGCAGCTGGACGGCTACTACACCTTCCGCTGATTGGTGCGCCTGCGGCGCCCTCGGACGCCGCAGGCACCCATCCAGTGAGAAACACGGCACGGCGCATCGGCCCGCACCCGGGCGGTGCGCACGTGCTCGCACGAACTGACATCAGAAGACATCGCCAATCCGCCCTCCCTCGGTGAGCCGCGGCAGCTCTGCGCTGCCCGACGACCACCGCACATCTCCGTGCCCTGGGCGGACACGAACGTGTTAGGAAACCACACGCATGACGAACGAAACCACCACTCAGTCGGCCAAGGGCCTGTTTGCGGGCAAGGCTCGCACCGTGGCAGCCGTTGCCGCCTTCTCCGGTCTGGCTCTCGCCACCACCGTGTCGGTGCAGGCCACGCAGAACGCGTCCGACGAGCAGGCTCCCGCCGCCGCCGTGTCCGAGGCTCCCGCCTCCGAGAACACCGTCTCCGCCGAGCCGGCCGCCAAGGCCGAGAAGGCTGACAAGGCCGAGAAGGCTGAGAAGGCTCCTGCCAAGAAGGCCGAGCCCGCCAAGGCTCCGGTCCAGCCCGCCGTGGTGCAGGCCGCCCCCGTGGCCGAGGTGACCCCGGTCGAGGCGCCCGCCGCTCCCCAGGTGGCTCCCGCCGCCCAGACCGTGACCCCGGTCGCGGAGCAGGCTCCGGCTCCGGCCCAGGGCCGCCACGCCGCGCAGCCCACCCAGCAGACGCTGCAGGCCGAGGCCGCCGCTGAGCAGGGCAACGCCATCTACAACTACGGTGCCCCCCAGGGCGGGTACACCGCTCAGACCGGCTACACCGCTCAGACTGGGTACGACACCACCGCCAGCACCGGCAAGGTGACCACGCAGTCCAGCACCACCCCCAAGCAGGCCAAGGCCGCGTCCAGCGCCCCGGCCTCCGGTCAGGGTCAGGCCATCCTGAGCGCCGCTGAGGGCCAGATCGGCGTCAACCAGGACTGCACCGCCCTGGTGAGCAACGCTCTGGCAGCGGTGGGCATCAACCACCACGGCTGGCCCGCCAGCTACAAGTCCCTCGGCACCCCCGTGTCCGCCGCTGAGGCCCAGGCCGGCGACATCGCCTACTACGCAGACGGCGGCGCCGGCGTGGCCCACGTGGCCATCTACGCCGGCAACGGCCAGGCCATCCACGGCGGCTGGAACGGCAACCAGACCGTGAAGACCAGCGCCAACGTGGGCTCCGGCCCGGAGTACATCCGCGTCGGCTGAGCTCCCCCGAGTTCGGCACCGCGCTGATCGGCGCGGCGCCACACCTCGAAACGAGTCGGGACCGGTTGTGTACCCGCTCCCGACGAGGACGAGATGAATGCGTACGGACCCTGATGACCACAGGGTCCGTACGTTTTTCTCGTCTCTGCATCCCTCTGCATCCCTCTGCATCCCTCTGCATCCCTCCACGTCACTGCCCGGCAGTGCGCGCCGGCCACGGGACCAATCATCCTGTTCGTCCACCGCGGGCCGTCGGGGCCGGCGTGCGGGTGACGTCCAGGGGCCGGGATCTAGAATGGACGCCATGTCCACCGATTTCTCGAGCGCAGCCAGAACCCCCCAGGACCAGGAATTCACCTACTACGCCGTGGGGATGGTGGCCGGCGCAGTTCCCGGCATCGTCGTGGGATTCATCGTGGCGGCCTTCGCCGGCCACGCGGCCATGTGGCTGTCCGTGTTCGGCGGTCTCGGGATCATCGTGGGTCTCGTGCTGGCGGCGCTCATCTTCCGCCGCCGCCGTGCCTCCGCCCCCGACCCGGTGGAATCCGGGGCATCCGCTCCGGACTCGTTCGAGCAGTCCGGCGCAGACTCCGCTGCGACGCCGCCGAACCACCGCTCCTGACGTCGACCACGCGGAGCCGTAACCAGCCGCGTACCCTCACTTCGGCGGAACAGCGCGACCCGCGTGCCCTCACCTCGTAGGAATGATGCGACCCGGGTGCACTCACCTCGGCAGAGTGGTGCCAGCCTGGTGAACAGTGGGTCGGCCACGAATCCCCTCGGCGCGCCGCGCCTCCCCGTTGCTCACTGCCCGGTGAGCAACTGGATCTCCCGTGCCACATTGCGCCGGGCCTGCGTCTCCCACAGCACCACCGCGGTGTCGTGGTGGAACAGGCGGGGACTGGACAGCAGATTCTGCAGCACCTCGGCGCGGGCGGCCCGGAACTGGCTCTCGGGGACGTCTGCGTACTCCCGGCGCACGTCCGCGCGGTAGCGCTCGTACTCCTCCGTGGTGCCCCCGAGTACGGCAAGATCCGCGTCCACGAGCAGGCACGCGTCCCGGTCCGTGGGATCCGGCCGGTGCGCCACGGTGACCATGACGAGCTCTGCGACCCTGTCGGCAAGGCCGACCGGCCACGACTCCGCAGCTCCTGGACCCCGTCCTTCGCGCGGGGCCGCCCGAACCCCGGACCCGGGGGCGGCGTCGCCCTCTCCGCTGCCACCCAGGGCGGGGGACCACCCCGCCCCGCCGCGGCCGGCCGTCGGGGGTGAATCCGGCGCCCACCCGTCGGGGCCCAGCAGCTGCCGGGCGAGGGCCGCCGAGTCCTTCTCGTCCTCGCCGGCCCGCCCCCGGTGCACGGCGTCGTGGAACCACGCCGCCAGCACGAGCTCCTGGGACGGGCGCCCGTCCGTGAGCAGGTCCACCGCCTCGAGCACCTTCAGCAGGTGGGCGGGGCCGTGGTAGGCACGGTGCGGTTCGAGCCAGCGCTCCAGCAGGTGCGAGCCCAGGTCGGGATGCCCCGGAACGTGCCGCTCCCAGCGGCGGGTGAGCGCCGGGGCCAGCTTGGCCGGGCGGCGTCGTGCGGGGACCCGCAGGCCGCTGCGGATCAGGATCCGCGCGAGGTCCTTGCCCTCCACCGCGACCGCGCCGAGGGCCAGGGCGTCTGCGTGGCGGCGCGCGGGAATGTCGTAGTGGTCCTGGTCGAACGCACGCACGGACACGCCCAGGCGCGAGGCGAACTCGTGCAGCTCGGCCAGGGACTGGTCCGAGACGAGGTGGGAGAACACGGTCCCGTGGGCGGGCCAGCGCGGGGGATCGATGTAGAGCGTCATGGTGACCATTGTGCGCCTGACTCGCGGGGCGGGTCCCCCGCGGATAAGCTGGTGCAGTGTTGCCCTCGTAGCTCAGGGGATAGAGCACGGCTCTCCTAAAGCCGGTGTCGTTGGTTCGAATCCAATCGAGGGCACGAACGATGCCCTGCCCGGTCCCGGGCGGGGCATCCGTCGTTCGGCGGTGGAGCAGTCAGCCCCGTGGACGCTGGCCGGGCAGCTGGCCCTCGGAGAAGGCGTTGATCTTGCGGCGCACCACGGAGATGCTCACGAGCGCCGCGATGAGCAGCAGGAGCGCGGTCAGCACCCAGCGGGTGACCACCAGGCCGGAGGCGAGCGCCACGGCGCCGCTGTCCTCGGGGTGAGCCACAGCGGCGTCGAGCGCGGCGTTGCCCGCCAGGAAGACCACGGCGTACGCCAGGACCACGGACCAGTAGAGCCACTTCCGGGCTCGCTGCGGGGTGTTGAGACCGGTGAACAGCAGCCATCCCAGGCTCAGCAGCAGGGGAGTGAACAGTCCGGTGGTCGCGTGCACGCCCTCGTAGGAGGCGAGGCCCTCCGCGCCCAGTCCGCGCGCGAAGGCGGCGATGTGCTGGGAGTCGAAGCCGCCGGGCATCAGCTCGGGAGCGGTCACCCCTCCGGCCAGGTTCCCGGACACGCCCTGCAGGACGAGCAGGTGGTAGTACAGCCAGAGCGCGACTCCCACGAAGGACGCGACCCCCACGAGGATTCCGGCGGAGGAGCCCTTGGTGGGGTCCGCGGCGAGCTGCCCGTCCCGCATCTCGTGGACGCTCACGGGGCGCACGGAGTCTCCCTGGGCGCTCGTGGATCCGGCCGGGGCAGCACCCGCGGCCTCCCCGTGCTTCCTGGCCTTCTGCGCTCTGGTCATACCCATGGCTCCATTATCCCCCGGGGGCGTACTGTGAATCGAAGACGGGTACCCACTCTCGACGACGAGGTGGAGGACAGGTGCCCCCGGCGGGCACCGCGAAAGGTGGTGACGGTCATGGAGCTCTCCATCGGCCTTCCGGACGGTCTGCTCATGAACGCGGGTGACGGCTCGGAGCTCACGCTGTACGAGGCCGACCACTGCACGGTGCGCCGCAGGATCGACTGCTCCGTCCTCGAGGGCGCCCGCATGGCCGACATCGTCTGGTCCCACAAGCTCTCCGCCGTGGTCGCGGCGGTCCCCGAACGCCACCGGCTCTACCGCTGGGACGCCTACACGGACGAGCTCCAGGAGTGGGCGGGCACGGGAGAGCCCGGCCGCAGGGACGGCACGCTCGGCCAGGCCACGTTCGCGGCCACCGTGTCCATCACGGAGGCCGGGGACGGCACACTCTGGTTCGTGGACCGGGACTCCTCCTCGCTGCGGCGCATTGACATCAACACGGACCGGCCCGACGGCGCGCCCCACGTGGTCACGGTCGTCGGCAGGCACGGGGCCGGGTACCGGGACGGTGCGGCGTCCGAGGCCGCGCTCGACCATCCCCAGGACCTGCAGATCCTCTACGACGGCTCCGTGGTGGTGGCCGACACCGGCAACCACGCCCTGCGGCACGTGGACACCTCCGACGGCGAGGTCACGACCATCTTCGGGGGCCCGGAGCAGGTGCTCGACGAGCTGAGCGACGACGACCTCGTGCTGGAGGCTCCCGTGCGGGTCACCGTGGCGGACTCCCACCTCTGGGTCGAGGACGCGAACGGCCGCCACCAGGTGGAACCCCGGTACGTCTGACGGGCTGGCAGTCGTGCGGTTCCGGACACCGGGGCCCGGCCCCGGCTGCCCGTCGCCGGTGAGGCCACCGTGCGGGTCCGCGCCCGGCTGCGCGTCCGAGCCGCTGGATAGACTGGGCACACCATGGACTACCTCTCTGACAACCCCCTGCTCTCTGCCTCGTCGGTGCGCTCCCCGGCCGGTGGCGTCTCTGCCGAGCCGTCCGACGCCGCGGCGTCCCCGGAGCAGCTCGTGGCGGGGCTCAACGACCCGCAGCGCGCGGCGGTCGAGCACTCGGGTTCACCCCTGCTGATCGTCGCGGGCGCGGGGTCGGGCAAGACGAGGGTGCTGACCCACCGGATCGCGCACCTGCTGGCCACCGGTCGGGCCGGCCGTGGTGAGATCCTGTCCATCACGTTCACCAACAAGGCCGCGGCGGAGATGCGCGAGCGGATCGTGGACCTGGTGGGGGACTCCGCCCGTTCCATGTGGATCTCCACGTTCCACTCGCTGTGCGTGCGGATCCTGCGCCGCGAGGCCAAGACCCTGGGACTGAGCACGAACTTCTCGATCTACGACTCCGCGGACTCGCTGCGGCTGATCACCCAGGTGGCCAAGCAGCACGAGCTGGACCCCAAGCGCTTCGCGCCGAAGGCCATCCAGCACAAGATCTCCGCGCTGAAGAACGAGCTCGTGGACGACGAGACGTACCTGGCGCGGGCCAGCTCCACGGACCCCTTCGAGTCCGCGGTCGCGCAGGTGTACCGGGGGTACACCCAGCGGCTGCGCGCGGCCAACGCCATGGACTTCGACGACCTGATCGGCGAGACCGTGCACATGTTCCGCGCGTTCCCCCAGGTCCTCGAGTACTACCGGCGGCGGTTCCGCCACGTGCTGGTGGACGAGTACCAGGACACCAACCACGCCCAGTACGCCCTGGTCCGGGAGCTCGTGGGAGGGAACTCTCCCGGTCACACGGACGAGTCCGGGATCCCCGCGGCCGAGCTCACGGTGGTGGGCGACTCCGACCAGTCCATCTACGCGTTCCGCGGGGCGGACATCCGCAACATCACGGACTTCGAACGGGACTTCCCGTCCGCGCGCACCATCCTGCTGGAGCAGAACTACCGCTCCACCCAGAACATCCTCTCCGCGGCCAACGCGGTGATCTCGCAGAACGCGGACCGCCGGGACAAGAAGCTGTGGACGGCCGAGGGCGACGGCGCACCCATCGTGGGCTACGCGGCGGAGAACGAGCACGAGGAGGCGCGGTTCATCGCGGAGGAGATCGACCGCCTCCAGGACGAGCACGGGATCCGCCCCGGGGACGTGGCCGTGTTCTACCGCACCAACGCCCAGTCCCGCTCCCTGGAGGAGATCCTCATGCGGGTGGGGCTGCCGTACAAGGTGGTCGGGGGCACGCGCTTCTACGAGCGCAAGGAGATCAAGGACGCCATCTCCTACCTGCGGGCGATCGCCAACCCCTCGGACGACATCACCGTGCGCCGGATCATCAACGAGCCCAAGCGCGGGATCGGCGACCGCGCCCAGGGGTCGATCGCCGCGCTCGCCGAGCGCGAGGGGATCTCGTTCTCCGCGGCCATGCACCGGCTGGACGAGGCCCCGGCCCTGGCCACCCGTTCCGCCAACGCGATCCGCTCGTTCTCCCAGCTCATGGACGACCTCGCCGAACTGGCCGAGGGGGCGTCCGTGACCGCGGTGCTGGAGGCCGTGCTGGAGCAGTCCGGCTACCTCGAGGCCCTGCGCACGTCCACGGATCCTCAGGACGAGTCCCGGGTGGAGAACCTCGCCGAGCTCGTGGCCGTGGTGCGCGAGTTCGAGAAGGACCACCCGGACGCGGGGCTCGGCCAGTTCCTCGAGCACGTGGCCCTCGTGGCGGACGCGGATCAGATCCCCTCCCGGCCGGACACCGCCGGGGAGGGGGCGGCCAGCGCCCAGCAGATCGCGGCGGAGGTGGAGGAGGCCAGGTCCCTGGGGGTGATCACCCTCATGACCCTGCACACCGCCAAGGGGCTGGAGTTCCCCGTGGTGTTCCTGACCGGCATGGAGCACGGGATCTTCCCGCACCAGCGCAGCTTCGCGGATCCCTCCAGCATGGAGGAGGAGCGTCGGCTCGCGTACGTGGGCATCACCCGTGCCCGGCAGCGGCTCTACATCACCAGGGCGGAGTCCCGCTCCATGTGGGGCCAGTCCCAGTTCAACCCGGCCAGCCCGTTCCTGGACGAGATCCCCTCCCACCTCATCGACTGGAAGCGGGAGGGCTCCGCCGCGGCGGGAGGCTGGGGGTCACCCGTGCACTCCGGGGGCCCGTCCGGTTCCCGGGATCCGCTGCGGGGGTCCTCGTGGGGGGTCGCCGCCGGTTCCGGAGCCACGTTCCGTCGCCTCTCACCGGCCTCGGCGGGCAGGGTGCAGCCGCAGAAGGAGATCCCCTCCCTGAGCGTGGGGGACACCGTGGAGCACAAGGCCTTCGGCCGCGGATCGGTGGTCGCGGTGGAGGGCAGCGGGGACAAGACCGTGGCCAAGGTGCGCTTCGGGGCCGAGGAGAAACGGCTCCTGCTGCGCTACGCACCCATGTCCAAGGTCTCGTGACGGAGCGGGCGCGGACGTCCGGCCCCGCGTCAGATGAGGGCGAAGACCAGGACCGTGAACGGCGCCGTCACGCGCAGGGACTCCCCGGAGCGCACGTGCAGCATGCCCAGCAGCACGCTGGCCACGAGCGTGCTCAGCCCCGCGGCCTGTCCCCGGGACAGCAGGGCCACGGTGCCCAGGCACACCCCGGTGACCAGCCCGCCCCACGGGATCCACCGCGCGCCCCGGAACGTGGCCACGCCGAGCACGGCCCGGTGGGAGTACGCCAGCAGCCCGGCCACCACGAGGCAGCGCCCCACGAGGTACACGAGCCACGAGGCCATCGCGAGCCATGCGCCGCCACCGTACTGCGCGTAGAGGTCCAGGAACCGGTCCACCGGGGCGAAGCCCCACGGCAGCCCCACCACGGCGGGCAGCGCGATCGCGGTGACGACGGCGGCCGCGAAGTACCCGAGGACGGCTCGCCAGGCGCGGTGGTCCGGCCCGTCCGCCCGCTCACCCGCGGGCCGGTCCGGGGGCAGGGGGTCCAGACCGCGGCGTCGGCACCAGAGCACGAGGGCGCGCGCCAGCAGCAGCCACACCGCGCCGAGCGCCACCCAGGTCAGGCACTGCCAGCCGAGGGGGTAGAGCGACGGGACGTCACCCGTGAGGGTCAGGTAGGTGCCGTCGACCACGAGCTCGAGCCCCAGGGCCACGAACGAGAACGTGGCGAGCGAGGCCATGAACCCGTGGTCCGCTTCCCGGGCGTCCCAGACGTCCGGCAGTCCGATCCATTGCATGGGCCCAGTCAACCAGGCGATCCCGGGTGGCAGCGCATCGTGGGCTGTGGGTTCACGCGGGCCCCGGTAGGGCGAATCGCCGCGCCATGGACTAAAATCACAGTGAGGGCACTGTGAGCGCAGCGTTGCGCCGCATCCCCCCACATCAGGTCGCTCCAGCCGGGGGTTCCCGGCGCGGAACGACACACCTCGACGCAGAAGGACACTTATCCGTGGACCTGTTTGAGTACCAGGCACGCGACCTGTTCGAGAAGCACGGAGTCCCCGTGCTGGCCGGCATCGTCGCCACTACCCCAGAAGAAGCCAAGGCAGCTGCTGAGAAGATCGGCGGCGTGACCGTCGTCAAGGCCCAGGTCAAGGTGGGCGGTCGCGGCAAGGCGGGCGGCGTCAAGGTCGCGAAGTCCCCCGAGGAGGCCTTCGAGTACGCCCAGCAGATCCTGGGCATGGACATCAAGGGCCACACCGTGCACCGCGTGATGATCGCGCAGGGCGCGGACATCGCCGAGGAGTACTACTTCTCCGTCCTGCTGGACCGCGCCAACCGATCCTACCTGGCCATGTGCTCGGTCGAGGGCGGCATGGAGATCGAGCAGCTGGCCGTGGAGCGTCCGGAGGCCCTGGCCCGCGTGGACGTGAACCCCGCCGAGGGCATCACCGAGGCCAAGGCCCGCGAGATCGTGGAGCAGGCCAAGTTCGACGCCGAGACCGCTGCCAAGGTCGTGCCCGTGCTGGTCAAGCTGGGCGAGGTCTACGCCAAGGAGGACGCCACCCTGGTGGAGGTCAACCCCCTGGTCAAGACCGGTGACGGGGAGATCCTCGCGCTGGACGGCAAGGTGTCCCTGGACGACAACGCCGAGTTCCGCCACGAGGACCACGCCGCGCTCGCGGACAAGACCACGGCCGATCCCCTGGAGGAGAAGGCCAAGGAGAACGACCTCAACTACGTCAAGCTGGACGGCGAGGTCGGGATCATCGGCAACGGCGCCGGCCTCGTGATGTCCACCCTGGACGTCGTGGCCTACGCCGGCGAGAAGCACGGTGACGTGAAGCCCGCCAACTTCCTGGACATCGGCGGCGGCGCCTCGGCCGAGGTCATGGCCGCGGGCCTGGACGTCATCCTGGGCGACCCCCAGGTGAAGTCCGTGTTCGTCAACGTCTTCGGCGGCATCACCGCGTGCGACGCCGTGGCCAACGGCATCGTCAAGGCCCTGGAGATCCTCGGCGACTCCGCCACCAAGCCCATCGTGGTGCGGCTGGACGGCAACAACGTGGACGAGGGTCGCGCGATCCTCCGCGAGGCCAACCACCCGCTGATCACCACCGCGGACACCATGGACGCCGGCGCCGACAAGGCCGCCGAGCTCGCCCACTCCGCCAAGTAACCGCCCACGAGCAGAGCTACCAGGAAGAAGACATGTCGATCTTTTTGAACAAGGACTCCAAGGTCATCGTTCAGGGCATCACCGGCGGCGAGGGCACCAAGCACACCGCACGCATGCTCGCGGCCGGGACCCAGGTCATGGGCGGCGTCAACGCCCGCAAGGCCGGGACCACCGTGAACCACCAGGACAAGGACGGCAACGCCATCGAGCTGCCGGTCTTCGGCTCCGTGGCCGAGGCCATGAAGGAGACCGGCGCGAACGCGTCGATCGTCTTCGTGCCGCCGGCCTTCTGCAAGGACGCCGTGATCGAGGCCATCGACGCCGAGATCCCGCTGGTCGTGGTGATCACCGAGGGCATCCCCGTGCAGGACTCCGCCGAGTTCTGGGCCCACTCCCAGGCGAACACCGGTGCGGACGGCAAGCCCAAGACCCGCATCATCGGCCCCAACTGCCCGGGCATCATCTCCCCGGAGGAGTCGCTGCTGGGCATCACGCCCGCGAACATCACCGGCAAGGGCAAGCTGGGCCTGGTCTCCAAGTCCGGCACCCTGACGTACCAGATGATGTACGAGCTGCGTGACCTGGGCTTCACCACCGCCATCGGCATCGGCGGCGACCCGGTCATCGGCACCACCCACATCGACGCCCTCGAGGCGTTCGAGGCGGACCCCGAGACCGAGGCCATCGTGATGATCGGCGAGATCGGCGGCGACGCCGAGGAGCGCGCCGCGGACTTCATCAAGGCCAACGTCACCAAGCCCGTGGTGGGCTACGTGGCCGGCTTCACCGCTCCCGAGGGCAAGACCATGGGCCACGCCGGCGCCATCGTCTCCGGCTCCTCCGGAACGGCCCAGGCCAAGAAGGAGGCCCTCGAGGCCGCCGGGGTCAAGGTCGGCAAGACCCCCTCGGAGACCGCGCAGCTCATGCGGGAGATCTTCGAGACCAAGTGAGCCGCGCCCGGCTCCGTCCGGGACCCGCGCTGAGAACGACGCCGCTCGCCCACCTCGGTGGGGGAGCGGCGTCGTTCTCTTCGTGGGTGGC
>NZ_JASDCY010000016.1:0-48283 GCF_030407675.1 Kocuria sp. APC 4018
GAGCGGGAGCGTCTGAGGAGAGGATCTGACGGCGGATCGCGCCGAAACCCCGTCAGAACCTCTCCTCACGCGTTTCCTTCGGTGGAACACGGAAAGGCCCTCCATGAGCGACGAGTATCCTCCCCGGCGTGTGCTGGCCCATTTCCACGCGGCCGCCCGAGACGGTCAACGGGACGACAGTGCTCCCCACGTCTTCGGAGCCTGGGCCTCCGGGACCAGCCTGGCGGTGGTCTATGCCCATCCAGACTGCTGGGGGCGAGTCCTCGGACTTCTCCGAGCGTGGCCTCCCCACTACATGGACGACGATCCAGCCACCAACGGTGGGGGCATCTACACCGAGATCATGGAACCTCCGGGGCGGGCCGTTGACGACGCCTGCCAGGACGAGCACGGGATCTGGTGGATGGGGGATCTGCCGGACCGGAGCACCCCGACGGTGCCCGATGCCTCAGCTTTCGGGTGGCGCTGATCCCCTGAGGTACCGGGGGGCCCTGACTGTCGGGGCACAGCTTTCTGCGGCCGCGGTCTCTTGACGGTCTCGAACAACCCGTTGCTCTTGCCCCCTGCCCCTCGGCCGGACATGATCGGCCCATGGCCACGCTTGCAGTGCACTACGACCTCGACGCCGCGCAGCTCCCTGATCTTCCGGGCGACGACGACATGACGGGGCTGATGATCGACCACACCGAGCTGCTCGGGTGGAATCAGGGTTTCGATCCGGAGGACCGGGACTCCTGGACGTGTCAGGTCAACGAGGTGACCCGGGTCAGCAGTGCCACCGGGCTCACGTACTCGATCCAGGTGAGCCTTCCCCACGACCGGTCGGTCCGTGCCCCGTGGGCGGGCATCGCCACGTGCGCGGACACGTTGCTGGGGCGGTGGGACCTCGGAGACCCTGCGGGGTTCTCGTTCGCATTCGATGCGGCGGACACGGCGCTCCGGCAACCCACGGGTCCTGAGTTCTTCGACCATGTGCCCGCCTCACCGGAGGTCTCCGTGGGCGTCAGTCTCTTCGCGGCGCTGGAGCGGCCCGGCGGCGTCGATCTGCTCGGCACCCTGCTGGCCGAGGCGCGCGACCTGATGATCGGGCCGTCCTCACCGCAACGAACAGGGGTGACGCTGGAAACGGGCGCCGCACCGCTCCCCGAGTTCCAGGGCACCCCCTGGAAGCACGTGGCAACCGTGGACACCCGGCTCCGAGAATGGAGCCCGCTTGTGGTCGGAGCACTGGCCAGCACGGTCATGTTCACAGCGCAGGAGCTGCGAGTGCCGGGCCCCCTGATGGTGCACCTGCACAGGAGCATCACCCCCACGGCGTGAGGTTCCGCCGCTCGGGGAGGCGGCAGCGTGTGACGAGAGGATCTGACCCCGGATCGCGCCGAAACCCCGTCAGAACCTCTCCCCACGCGTCACGGGCGTCGGGTCAGCTCGCGTCCTCCAGCGTGGGCACGTGGCGCAGCAGTGCCTTGGTGTAGTCGTGCTCCGGGTGGCGCAGCACCGTGTCCGTGGGCCCGTAGTCCACCAGCTTGCCCTTCTCCAGCACCGCCAGCTTGTGCGAGATGTGCCGGGCCAGCGCGATGTTGTGGGTCACGAACAGCATGGCCAGCCCGCGCTCGTGCTGCAGCTCGCGCAGCAGCTCGATCACGGAGGCCTGCACGGACACGTCCAGCGCGGAGGTGATCTCGTCGCACACCAGCAGCGAGGGTGCGTTCACGAGCGCCCGCGCCACCGCGGCGCGCTGCCGCTCACCGCCCGAAAGCTCACCGGGCCGGCGGTCGATGTAGCTGCGCCCGAGCCGCACCGCGTCCAGCGCGTCCGCGACGGCCTCCCGCCGCTGCGCCCGGGACATCCCGCCCGTCATCTGCAGCGGAACCTGCAGCGAGTCGCCGATGCTGCGCCGTGGGTTCAGGGACGAGAACGGCGACTGGAACACGTACTGGATCCGCCGGCGCTGCTCGCTGGTGCGGCGCCGGGTGCTCGGTGCCAGCACCTCCCCGTCCAGCAGCACCTCCCCGGTGTAGCCGTCGTTGAGACCGGCCACGCTGCGGGACAGCGTGGTCTTCCCGGACCCCGACTCCCCGAGCAGCATGGTGGTCTGCCCGGCCTCCAGGTCCAGGTTGATCCCGTCCAGGATCACCGCGGACCCGTACGCCATCCGCAGGTTCCGCACGCTCACCACGGGTGCGTCCTGCCCACTCCCGCCGACGACGCCGCCCGCGCCCCGTGCGCGCACCACCGCACCGGTTCGGGGGTGGCCGGCACTGGCCGTCGCCGCGGGCGTCGACCCGGCAGCCGGTTCGTGCCCACCGCTCGCACGGGACTCGGGAGGTACCGCGGCCGCGGACCCGCTGTGGTCGTCGGACGCCCGGTCGGCACCCCGCAGGGAAGCCGCCGTACTGTACGGCTCCTCCGGTGCACCCGCCCGGTCCGAGGCGGGGCGGGACCCGGCCGGAGCCGGGGCATCCGGGGGCGCCGCGGCGTCGTCGTCCGCAGTGGGGGTGGGAGTGCCGGGTGCGGACGCAGCGGCCTGACCGGGAGCGGCCCTGCCGCGGTCCCACGGGGCACGCACCGAGGCCTCCGGGCTCACCGCGGGGCCACCACCCATGTCCCGGGCGCCGCGCATGTCCGGCACGGCGTCCAGGAGAGTGCGCGTGTACGGGTGCTCGGGGCGGTGGAGGACGCGCTCGGCGGGGCCGTGCTCCACGATCTGGCCGTGGAGCATGACCGCCACGTCGTTGGCCACCTGCGCCACCACGGCGAGGTCGTGGGTGATGTAGAGCCCCGCGACGTCGTGCTTGGTGGTCAGCTGGTAGATGGTCTTGAGCACGAGGTCCTGCGTGGCCACGTCCAGGCCCGTGGTGGGCTCGTCCAGGATGATCACGGCGGGACGGCACGCGAACGCCATGGCGATGCCGATGCGCTGCTGCTGACCGCCCGAGAGCTCGTGCGGGAACCGGCGCTGGTAGGCGCGGTCACCCGGCAGACCCACCTCGGAGAGCACCTCGCTCACGCGGGCGTTGCGCTCGTCGGCGTTGCGGCCGAACTCGTGGGCGCGCAGCACTTCGTGGATCTGCTCGCCCACGCGCAGGGAGCCGTTCAGGGACAGCGCAGGATCCTGCGGGACGTAGGCGATCGTGCCGCCGCGCAGCCGCCGCATCTTCTTCTCGGACAGCGTGAGCAGGTCCACGGCGTTGCGGTGGAAGCGCGAGGCACCTTCCTCGAGCCGCACCGTGCCGCCGCGCAGCTCCAGACCGGAGCGGAGGTGGTTCATGCACGCGAGCGCGGCGGTGGTCTTGCCGGACCCGGACTCGCCCACGAGCGCGAGGATCCGGCCCGGGTGCAGGGTGAAACTGACGTCGTCCAGGATGAGGTCCCCGCCGGTGACCCCGAGGTCCAGGTGGGACATGGTGATCGCGGTGTCCACGGTGGCACGGGGAACGGTGGTGTCGCGCATCCGGTTCCGTGCGTTGTGCTCCGACCTTCTCATCAGGCGCCCTTCTTCGCGGTGGTGCGGACACGGCCCGCGGAGGCAGTGGCCACGGCGTCGGCCAGCAGGTTGGTGCCCACGGTGAGCACGGCGATCGCGATCACGGGCAGGAGCACTCCCCACGGCTGCAGGGACAGCGCGATCCGGTTCTCGTTGATCATCAGGCCCCAGTCCGGGGTGGGTGGCTGCATGCCGAGTCCCAGGAACGACAGGGAGGCCACCGCACCGATGGAGTACGTGAGCCGCAGCCCCACCTCCACCATGAGCGGACCCATGATGTTGGGGACCACGTCGCGGCCCAGGATCTTCCACTGCGGCACCGCGTACATCTGCGAGGCGAGCACGTAGTCCTCCGCCACCACGCCGGCGGTGGCGGAGCGGATCACGCGGGCCACGCGCGGCGCGTGGGTGATGCCGATGACGAGCACCAGCACCCACCCCTGCGGTCCCAGCACCGTGATGGCCAGCAGCGCGAACACGAGCTGCGGGATGGCCAGCAGCACGTCCCCGGAGCGCATGATCACGGCGTCCAGCCAGCCGCGGCGGAACGCGGCGAGCATGCCCAGCACCGCGCCGATTCCCACGCCCAGCACGGTGGCCAGCGCCGAGTACAGCAGCAGCCGCCAGCCGCCCTCCAGGAACCGGGAGAGCACGTCCCGGCCCAGGTTGTCGGTGCCGAACACACCGGGCTGGAACGGCTTGCCCGCGAACGAGTTGGGGCCGTACCCGGTCCACGCGGGCACCACGAAGGGCCCGAGCAGCGCCACGAGCAGCACGAGGCCCGTGAGCAGGAAGCCCAGCTTGGCCGTGGGCTGCTGCGCCACACGGCGCGCGAAGGACACGGGCCGCGCGTCCCCGCGGGACTCGGAGTGCCCGAAGTCCGCAGCCGCACCGCCGTCCGGTGCGCCGGCGCCCCCGGGCGTCACGGCAGGGTCTGCGGCCACGGCGACGTCGTTCGCGGCCGTGGTGCCGCCGGTCTCCTGGGGCGGGACACCCGCCCTGTTCTGCGCGCTCATGAGCGGGACTCCGTCCGCAGCTTGGGGTTGGCGAGGATGCCGATGACGTCCGCGATGAGGTTCACGACCACGTAGAACGCGGCGATGATCATGGACAGGGCCTGGACCACCTGGACGTCGCGGTTGTTCACGGCGTCCACCATGGCCTGGCCCAGTCCGGGGAAGCGGAAGAGGTACTCGACCACCACGATGCCCCCGGCCAGCCACGCGAGCTGCATGGCCACCACCTGGGCCACGGGGCCGATCGCGTGGGGCAGGGCGTGCTTGAAGATCACCTGGCGCTCCGGCAGGCCCTTGAGCCGGGCCATCTCCACGTACCCGGAGTCCAGGACGTCGATCATGGTGGTGCGGGTCATGCGGATCATGTACGGCACCACCACGAGCACCAGGGTCAGGGACGGCAGGACCAGCTGCAGCGGGTAGTCCCACACCTGCATCCCCGGGGCCGCCATGGTCACGGAGGGCAGCAGGGTGAACACCGTGGTGGAGAGCAGGGTGGTGAGGATGACACCGATCACGAACTCCGGCAGCGCCGCGAGCACCAGGGAGAAGCCGGTGAGCGCCTGGTCCGAGGCCCGGCCCTCGCGCATCGCGGACCACGTGCCGAGCAGCAGGCCCACGGGGATCGCGATCACGGCGGCGATGACCATGAGCACCATGGAGGCGGAGACCTTGCTGGCGAGCAGCTCGTTCACCGAACCGCCCGTGGCAGCCGAGGTTCCGAGGTCTCCCACGAACAGCCCGCCCAGCCACGTGAGGTAGCGGGTGTACCACGGGTCGTTGAGCTGCAGCTGCTCGCGCAGCGCGGCCAGCCGCTCCGGGGTGGCCTGCTGACCCAGGATCGCCTGTGCGGGATCACCGGGGAGCATGAGGGTGAACGCGAACACCAGCAGGGACACGGCCAGCAGCACGAAGACCGAGACTGCCAGCCGTTTGAGGATCATGGCGGCCATGCGATCACTTCCTTTCCTGGTCGATCCACAGGTGGCGCATGTGGAACCCGCACACCGGCATGCCGATGCGGTGCGCGAACCCACCGCCCACGTAGTTCTGGTAGGCGTCCGCCTGGTTGAAGAACCCCCAGGCGATGTACCCGCCCTCGTCGTGCAGCTGCTTCTGGGCCTTGGCGATCAGCTGGTTGCGCTTCTTCTCGTCCATGGTGGCGCGCGCCTTCGCGTAGAGCTCCGTGAACCCGGGGTCCGCCCAGTGGGTCTCGTTGAACGGGGCCTTCTCCACGGTGCCCTGGGCCGTCTGCGAGAGGAAGTTGCGGGTGTACCAGAAGTCCTGGGAGAAGGGGTACTGCAGGTACCCGTCGCCGAAGAACGTGGTGCTGTCCACGCGGCGCAGCGTGACGGTGATCCCGGCGTCCGCGGCCTGCTCCACGAAGACCTGGGCGGCCTCCACGGCGCCGGACTGGATGGGCGCGGTGACGAGCTCGACATCCAGCCCGTCCGGGTGCCCGGCGTCCGCGAGCAGCTTCCTGGCCTTCGCGATGTCCCGGGTGCGCTGCTCGAGTTTGGGCGTCCCGGGGTCGAACGGGGCGTACATGTCGTTGGCCACGGTGCCGTGGCCGGAGAACACCTGCTCCACCATCTGCTCACGGTCCACCACCAGCCGGAACGCCTGCCGGACGCGGGGGTCGTCGAACGGTGCGACGTCCACACGCATGGTGAACGGCAGCCAGTTGCCGGTCTCGGAGAGCACGGTGTGCAGCCGCGGGTCCGTGTTGACCACATCCACCAGTGCGAGCGGCAGCTGGCCCACCACGTCCACCTGCGTGGAGAGCAGCGCGTTGACCAGGGCGTCCGGGTCGTTGAAGTTCAGCAGGTGGATCTCGTCCACGTACGGCGGCTCGGTCCAGTAGTCGGCGTTGCGCTTGAGCACGGTGAGCTGCCCCGGCTCGAAGTCCCCCAGGGTGAACGGCCCCGTGCCCACCGGCTTGTCGGGGTCGTAGTCCGCGGGCACGATGCCCATGGAGTTCTGGGACAGGGAGTCCAGCAGGGTGGAGTCCGGCTGCTCCAGCTCGAAGCGCACCGTGCGCTCGCCCACGGCCACCACGCGCTTGAGCTCCGCGAGCGAGGACGCGCCGGTCTTGGGGTCCTTCGGATCGGTGATCCGCTCGAACGTGGCGACCACGTCCTGCGGGGTCAGCGGACGGCCGTCGTGGAAGCGCACGCCCTCGCGCAGCCGGAACTCCCACGTCCGCCCGCCCTTGAGCGGACGCGCGGACTCGGCGAGACCGGGCACGGTCTTGTAGTCGGGGTCGAACTCGTAGAGACGGTCGTACAGCCCCATCACGCGGCCGCCGTCCGCGGTGACCACCGGGGCGTGGGCGTCCAGGCTGTCGGACGCGCCGCCGCCGGTCATCCCGATCCGCAGGATGCCCCCGCGCTGCGGTTCTCCCGAGGCCTGGGCCACGGCCGCTCCGGGCTGCCCCTCGCCGCTGCCACAGCCCGCCAGGGCCAACGACGCCGCCGCGGCGCCCAGTCCCATGAACCCGCGCCGGCTCAGCCCGGAGCGGACGCCGTGGTGCGGCCCGTCCGGTCCTGGACGGTGCACGCGGCTCTCGGGATCAGGTCCTCCGGAGGGGAGCGCGGACGGTGGCACAGGGTTCATGGTTCCTCGCAGGCTGAGTGGTCGCGGGCGGGATGGTCGCGGGCACGCGGAACGACGCGCGGCGTCGCAGGCAGTGCGGACGCGCACCCGCGGGCACGGGCGGCGTCGAGGCGGCGTGGGCCCAGCTACGGGATCTTGCTCAGGCGCGGGGCCACCACACGGTGGCCCTGCAGGGGCGTCTGAACGGTGAGCCGACGGCGGTAGATGACCGACTGCTCGGGGTGCGCGGGCCTGCTCGGCGGCGACGCGGACGCGGCGGCCAGTTGGCAGGCCCGGGTGCGGACGAGGGCAGGAAGAACGGCCGTGCAGTGCATGCGGCCTCCCTCGGCTCGTCGGACGGGCACCGGGACCGGTGAGGCGATTCCGAGATCGCCCGTGGCCCCGATCACCCCCAAGCTACCGCGCCGCGGGGCTCGACGGGGTGAGGCGGGCCGGTCCGCGGCCCTCGCGTCGAACCAGGCGAGACCCGCTCCACCCTTGCAAGGGCCCGCCGGACGCCTCCGCCGGGACGCGTGACGCACCCCGTCCGAGGAGGGCCCACGCGCGGGCGTGTCGGAGGCGGACGTCAGAGCTGCGCGTCCGGCGGCCACTGGCCGCGTTCCTCCAGCACCGCCCGCAGCAGGTCCGCCCGGTCCGTGATGAGCCCGTCCACGCCCATGTCCAGCAGCCGGTGCATGTCCGCGGTGTCGTTGACCGTCCACACCTGCACGGCGAGCCCCTCCCGGTGGGCGAACTCCAGGAACCGCGCAGACACGATCCGCACGGTGACCTTCCTCCCCAGGGGCAGGTCCAGGGTGTGGTGCTCGGGCAGCTGCAGGGTGTCGAACGGCGCCACCGCCCGGGCCCACGCGCGACGGTGTCCCGCCCACAGTGCCGCGGCGATCTTCGGGGAGAGCCGGTCCGTGAGCGGTGCCACCGCGGACACCGCGAGGAACCCGGCGGTGCCGAGCGTTCCGGCGGAGGTCCGAACACGGCGGCCGGTGAGGTGCGCGATCCGGGCGAGCGTGCGGCGTCGTCGTGACTCGGAGAACGAGGTGACACGCACCCGCTCCGCCGCACCCTCCCGGGCGACCACCTCGGGCAGCGCGGCCACGGAGGCCTCGTCCTTGACGTCGATGTTCAGGCACGCGTCCGGCAGCTCGCGCAGCAGCTCGGCGAGGGTGGGGATCCCGTGCTCCCCGCCCACCCGCAGCTCGCGCAGCTGCTCCCACGTGAACTCGTTGACGTCCCCGTCCGTGCCCGTGACCCGCTCCAGCGTGGGGTCGTGGAACGCCACCACCACGCCGTCGCTCGTGGTGTGCACGTCCGTCTCCAGCCACACGAAGCCCAGCTCCGCGGCGGCCCGGAAGGCGGCCATCGTGTTCTCGTGCCCGTCCGGGGAGAACCCGCGGTGGGCGAGCGCGGCGGGGTTCCGGTCGGCGCGAGCATCGGCGCCGGACGGCGTGCGCGGGGTCTCAGGCATGGTCCTCCTCGGTGGCGGGCGCACCGGAGCGCCCGGGGCGGGCAGCGGGATCGGGGTGTGCGAGGTGTCCGGAAAGCCCGGCGTGCACCGAGGGCCCCGGTTGCCCGCCCGCGGCCTCCTGGCCGGAGGTCTCGGGCTGGGCGGCGTGGTTGCCGGACGCGGCCGCGGCGTCGTGCTCCTCCCCCGCCAGGTACCGCTCGATCACGTGCGCCACGCCGTCCTCGGTGAAGGCCGGTGCGGTGCGCTCCACGGCGGCGACGACGCCCGGGTGCCCGTCCGCCATGGCGTAGCCCCGCCCGGCCCAGGTGAGCATCTCGAGGTCGTTGGGCATGTCCCCGAACGCCATCACCTCGTGGCGGGAGATCCCCAGCTCGGCGGCGAAGTGCTCGAGGGTGCGGGCCTTGGTGAGCCCGCGCTGGCCCATCTCCACGAGCGGGGCGGCGGCCACCGAGTGGGTGACCGCGAGCCTGCCCGCCACCACGTCGCGGACGGCCTCGAAGTAGGCTTCCGGCTCGGCACCGTCCAGCTTGGCGAGCAGCTTGACCACCTGGGCGCCGGCGCGCAGGGTCTCGGTCACTGGTGCCTCGGTGACGTCCCGGATCTCCATCCGGTCCGTGCGCGCCCATCCGTGGTCCGTGTGCACGGCGTCCAGGGTCTCCGCGGCGAACAGCGAGTCCGGGAACGCCCGGCGCACGTCCTCGATCACCGGCAGCGCCTCGGACACGTCGAAGCCGTTGGCGTGCAGCACACGCTCCGTGCCGGGATCGAAGACCACGGCGCCGTTGGAGCAGATCACCACGCCCACGTCGTCGAGCTGCTCGTGCAGGGGGTCCAGCCACCGTTTGGGGCGCCCGGTCACGAACACCACCTGGATCCCGGCGTCCCGAGCCGCGGCGATGGCCTCCAGGGTGCGGGGGCGGAAGCGGAAGTCCGGGCCCAGGACGGTCCCGTCCAGATCGCTCGCGATCAGCCGGACGGGCGCCCGCCCCGGATCCTGCACGTGCTCCGCCACCGCGACTACTTCACTTCGTACGTGGGCGTGAGGAACGCGCGCCCCAGGGCGTGGGAGGACAGGGTGAAGTTCACCACGGCGGGGCTCGCGCTCTCGTCCACCTCGAGCTCGGGGACGTCCACGGCGGTCACGCAGATGATGTAGCGGTGCGGGCCGTGGCCCTCGGGCGGTGCGGCACCCAGGTACTCGTCCGTGCCGCCGTCGTTGCGGTGCTTCACGGCACCCTTCGGCGGGCTCGACGCCGCCCCGGTGGCCAGTTCGGTGACGTCCGCCGGGATGTTGGACAGGCACCAGTGCCAGAACCCGCTGGGGGTGGGGGCGTCCGGGTCGAACATGGTCACCACGTAGGACTGCGTGCCCTCCGGAGCACCGGACCACGACAGCTGCGGGGAGACGTCCTCTCCTCCGGCGCCCATGATCCCGGAGACCTGGGGCGTGGCCACGGGCTCGCCGTCGGTCACGTCCGTGGAGGTCAGGGTGAAGGTCGGCAGCTCGGGGAGATCGGCGTAGGGATGACGGTCGTACATGACGGTGTTCCTCTCATCTCGCGGGGTGGTGGTGTCCGGACTTTGCTGTCCGTGGGGTTCTGCGGTCCATCCAGCCACGGCGGGTGGCCCTGCACAGACGCTCCTGCCGGGCGCAGTGGATTCTGTCCGGGCGGGAGCGGTGGCGAGCTGTCAGCCGCTCGGCGGCAGGTCCTCTCGGGTGGGCAGCTGCGCCCCGGAACGGGAGACCGTGACGCCCGCGGCCGCGGCGGCGTAGACCAGCAGCGCGGTCACCTCGTCCGCACCGAGCTGCTCGAGCGACGACGCCCCGGAGGCCCCCAGGATCTCGCGGTCCGCGAGTCCGCTCAGCAGCGCGGCCATGAAGGAGTCCCCCGCGCCCACGGTGTCCGCCACGGTGACCTTGGCAGCCGGGACGGTCACGCCGTCGTGCCCCGTGCCGCGGCTGAGTGCCCACGGTCCCATGGCGCCGCGCGTGACCACCACGAGGCGGACGCCGGCGGCCAGCCACGCGCGGGCGGAGTCCTCCACGGTGCGGTGCGGGTAGAGCCACAGCATGTCCTCGTCCGAGGCCTTGACCACGTGGGCGAGTCCCACGATCTGCTCCGCCCGGGCGCGGGCGTCCGAGGAGTCGGGGATGATCGAGGGCCGGCAGTTGGGGTCGTAGGAGATCAGCGCGTGGCGGTGTGCGCGCTCCAGCGCCTGCCGCACCACGGCGGCCCCCGGCTCCAGCATGGCGCCGATCGACCCCACGTGCAGCAGGTCCGTGTCCGCGAGCAGCTCGTCGATCCGGCCCGGGGAGACGTCCAGGGACCAGTCCAGCTGGAAGTCGTAGTCCGCCGCGCCGTTCTCGTCCAGCACGGCCTGGGCCACGGAGGTGGGGCGGTCATCCGCCTCGAAGGGCAGCCGCACCCCGTTGCCGCGCAGGTGCTCGACCACCTGGTGGCCGTACTCGTCCTGGCCGTAGCGGCCCAGGAACTGCACCTGGTGACCCAGCCGGGCCAGGCCCACGGCCACGTTCATGGGGCTTCCACCCACGTGGGCCCGGGGTTGTTCGCCGCTGCGGGACACCACGTCCACGAGGGCCTCACCAATCACGGTCAACATGGCTCCACGGTAGCAAAGCGGCCGCAGCCCGCCCCGAGCGCGCAACCGGAGCGGGCGGCGTCGTCATCCGTGGGCACAGACCACGAGGGGGCGCGGGGGCACGTAAACTGGGGCCGACGAGCAGCGCCGCTCACGGGGCGCTCCATCACGCCGGCTCGCGCACCGCCGCGCGACACCAACACGGCCCGCACGAGGACGTCCGGGCCGAGGAAGAAGGATGCTCATGAGCGCCACGTGGTCAGAACGAGAGGCCCTCGCCGAGCAGCTGGTCCCCCTGGTGGGGCAGCTGCACCGCAACAACAAGGTGGTCACCACCGTCTTCGGCCGGTCCCTGGTGCACAAGTCCGTCACGGACATCATCAAGGTCCACCGCTTCGCCCGCCGCATCATGGGTGAGGAGATGCCCCTGGAGAAGACCGTGGAGATCGTCACGGCACTGGGTGCGCTGAACCTGGGCGTGTGCAACGTGGACGTGGCCAAGCTCTACCAGGGCTTCACCGAGTCCGGCTCCACGGACCTGGACGGCTACCTGCGCGAGGCGCTCGCCCCGGCCGTGGACCAGCACGGCAGCAACGACGCCGAGACCCGGGACGTGGTGCTGTACGGCTTCGGGCGCATCGGCCGCCTGCTCGCCCGCATCCTCCTCAACCGCAACGACGGCACCGGCCTGAACCTGCGTGCCGTGGTGGTGCGCAAGAAGCCCGGCAACGACCTCGTCAAGCGCGCGTCCCTGCTGCGCCGCGACTCCGTGCACGGCTCCTTCGACGGCACCATCACCGTGGATGAAGAGAACAACGTGATCACCGCCAACGGCGTGGCGATCCAGTTCATCTACGCGAACTCCCCCGAGGAGATCGACTACACCGCCTACGGCATCCACGACGCCCTCGTGGTGGACAACACCGGCGTGTGGCGTGACGAGGAGGGCCTCTCCCAGCACCTGCGCTCCAAGGGCGTGGGCAAGGTGCTGCTCACCGCCCCCGGCAAGGGCGACATGAAGAACATCGTGTGCGGCGTGAACGACCAGGACATCGACCCGGAGGACACCATCATCTCCGCGGCGTCCTGCACCACCAACGCCATCACCCCGGTGATCAAGGTCCTCAACGACGAGTACGGGATCGTCCAGGGCCACGTGGAGACGGTGCACTCCTACACCAACGACCAGAACCTGATCGACAACTGGCACAAGGGCGACCGCCGCGGCCGCTCCGCCGCGCTGAACATGGTGATCACCGAGACCGGTGCCGCCAAGGCCGTGGCCAAGGCGCTGCCCGTGATGAAGGGCAAGCTCACCGGCAACGCCATCCGCGTGCCCACCCCGGACGTCTCCATGGCTATCCTCAACCTCCAGCTGGAGAACGCCCCGGAGTCCGCCGAGCAGGTGAACATGTTCCTCAAGGACATCTCCCTGAACTCGGCCATGCGCAAGCAGATCGACTACGTGGACTCCCCGGACGTGGTCTCCACGGACCTCGTGGGCTCGCGCCGCGCGGGCGTGGTGGACGGGCTGGCCACCATCGTGAACAACAACTCGCTGGTGCTCTACGTCTGGTACGACAACGAGTTCGGCTACTCCTGCCAGGTGGTGCGCGTGATGGCCCGCATGGCGGACATCTCCATGCTGCAGCTGCCGTAACCCGCTCCTGCATCCCGGGGCGTCACGCCCCTGCTGACGACGCCGCCCGGTGGCCTTCTGCGCGAAGGCCACCGGGCGGCGTCGTGCGTGGGAGGGGTGCGTGCACGCCTCTGCGTGCGGCGTCGCGGGCGGAGGGGCGTGCGCGGCTGCGCCTCGCGTGTGCGGCGGGGCGGCGCGGGGCTCAGGCCAGCCAGAAACCCCCGATGGCGCGGTGCAGCGCGAACAGGTCCGCGGTGTGCACGAGCTCGCGGGCCGAGTGCATGGACAGCAGACCCACCCCCACGTCCAGGGTGCGGATGCCCAGGCGGGTGGCGGTGATGGGGCCGATGGTGGACCCGCACGGCACACCGTTGTTGGAGACGAACTCCTGGTACGGGACGCCGGCGCGTTCGCACGCCTCCGCCCACACCGCGGCACCCACGGCGTCCGTGGTGTAGCGCTGCTGCGCGTTGATCTTGAGCAGCGGGCCACGGCCGGGCTCCGGGGTGTTCACCGGGTCGTGGTGGCCCTGGTAGTTGGGGTGCACCAGGTGGCCCGCGTCCGAGGACAGGCACACCGAGTGGGCGAGCGCGCGGCGGTGGTCGTCGGTGGAGTCCCCGCGGGCGGCGCCGATGCGCACGAGCACGTCCTCGAGGAACGGACCGGCCGCACCGGAGCGGGTCGCGGAGCCCACCTCCTCGTGGTCGAACGCGGCGAACACGCTCACGTGCTCCGCGGACTCCAGCTCCTCCGCATGCTCCACCAGGGACCGCAGCCCCGCGTGGACGGTGGTGAGGTTGTCCAGGCGGCCGCTGGCCAGCAGGTTCTGCTGGGCGCCGATGAGCTCGGGGGCCTGAGTGTCCGCCACGGTGATGTCGTAGCCCAGGATGTCGGCGGGGTCCACGGCGGGCACCTCCGCCGTGGGCGTCCCGGCGCCGCCGGCGGCCGGGGCGTGGACGGCATCCGCCAGCACCGCGAGGACGTCCGCGTCCTGGGCGTCCCCCACACCCCACACGGGCTGGGTGTGGCGCTGCCGGTCCAGGCTCAGGGCGTCGTTGGCGGAGCGGTCCAGGTGGATGGCCAGCTGCGGGATGCGGGCCACGGGCCCGGTGCTCGTGAGCACGGAGCGCGGTGCCCCGTCCGCGCCGCGCACCACCAGCCGGCCCGCGAAGCGCAGGTCCCGGTCCAGCCACGAGTTCAGCAGCGCACCGCCGTAGACCTCCACGCCGGCCTGGTACCACCGGTGGGTCACCGTGGTGGGGCGGGGCTTGAGCTTGAAGCCAGGGGAATCGGTGTGGGCACCCAGGATGCGGTAGCCCGCCCCCGGCGCGGCACCGGACGGGAGCACCCAGGCGATCAGGGCGCCGTCGCGCACCGTGTACCAGCGGCCCGCGCCGATCTGCCACGGCTGGGCCTCGTCCAGGGCGGTGAACCCGGCGTCGTCGAGTGCCGCAGCCGCGGTGGCCACGGCGTGGTACGAGCTGGGGGACGCCGTCACGAACCGCCCGAGGTCGCGGGCGAACTCTGCGTGGGCAGGGGTGTCCGGGGCCGCGTGCGCCCGGTCGGAAGCGTGCATGTCAGTACTGTCCGTCATGGGGCCCAGTGTATGTGGGCTGCATCTCACCGGCGCCGCGGGTGTCCAGGACACCCACGTAGCGGCCCTGGCCGTCCCGCACCACGTAGGGGCCGTACTGCGGGGGCAGGCTCAGGTAGGTCTGCGTGGCGGAGTCGTAGGGGTAGGCGGCCAGCCCGGAGCGGTCCGCCGCGATCGCCGCGGGCCGCACGGCCGGCAGCCGGGGCGGGGCCGGGGGCTGCGGGAGCACCACGGTGCGGGTGACCGCGACCTCCGGGTGGCGCTTCACGAGCCAGAACACCAGGGCGATGAAGGCGCCGTTGAGGATCACCTCGGTGACCAGGTCCGTGGGCGCCCCGCTGGTCTCGTTCATGTCCACGAGACCGAGCATGGCGAACAGCGAGACGGTCATGTTATTAACGGCGTGCAGGGCGATGCCCGCCTCGAGCCCGCCGGTGCGCCACGTGACGATGCCCATGGACACCGCCATGATCGCCACTGAGAGCAGACCCCACACGTCGTACACGTGCCCGGCCACGAACAGCGGGACGGGCAGCAGGATGGCCCACGCGGGGTGCTTGAGCCAGCGGCCCACCATCTGGGCCAGGTACCCGCGGAAGACCACTTCCTCCGCCGTGCACTGCAGAGGCACCACGATCAGCGTGGTGGCCAGCAGCCAGCCGAAGCCCGGTGCCAGCTGCACGGAGGTGGGGGTCCCGCCCGTGGCGAGGTCCAGGCCGATGCCCGCCAGGTTGACCACCGCGTAGACACCCACAGCCACCAGGAAGCACAGGAGCAGCCACTTCCACCGGATGCGGCCGGTGACCGAGAAGATCAGTCCGAGGGGCCGGGGCCCGAGCACGAGCCGGGCCAGCAGGGCGCTGGGCAGCAGCAGCGCCACGGACGCGAAGAGCATGAAATACACGACCGGGTCCAGCTGGTTGGCGGCCAGCACGTCTTCGGTCAGGGTCTCGGGGAACGCGAGCGCCAGCACGATCCCGAACAGGATGCTCAGGACCATGAAGATGCCGAAGAGGATCAGCCCCTCCACCAGCGGCATCCACCAGCGGTGGTGGGGGTCCGTGCGGGCCAGGCGGTGGTAGAAGTACGTGCGGGTCCGGGGAGCCGGCTGCACTCCGCCCGTCACAGACCCGCCCATGGGAGCACCGGGCCACGTCTCGCCCGGGGCCGGTGTGCTCGGGGTGCTTGTCGGGGAGGGAACAGGACGGGACCACGGTGCGCTGGGGTGACTCATTCCCCCACGGTATCGGTCCGGGGCCCGGTGCGCCGGATTGTGCAGGGCGCCCGCCGTGCGCTCGTCCTCGCGGCAGCCCGTGGGCGCCCCCGGGGCCCCGTGGAACGGCCCACCCAGGTGGCTCGCGCGACCTCCTGCCGCGAGCGCCGTCGTTCGAGGGCAACCCGCGGCGACGCACGCCCCCCACCTGACGTGCACGCGGCACCCGCGGCCGGTGTCAGCGGGCGTAGCGCTCCACGAACGCGCTGAGCACCTTGGGCGCCTGGTCCACGGCGGGCCCGTGGGTGATCCGCTCGATCACGGTCTCCAGCTCGTCCGGCTTGAAGTAGCCCAGGTCCTTGTACACGCGGATGCGGTTCACGAGCCCCTCCACGTCCAGCTCCGGGTGGAACTGCGTGGCGTAGAGGTTCTCCTTGATGCGGTACATCTGGACCTGGCACACCGAGCCCTCGGCCAGCAGCACGGCGTTCGGGGGCATCACGCGGGTGCCTTCCTTGTGCCCCACGTAGGCGCTGAACTCCCGGGGCATGTCCGCGAGGAGCGGATCCGCCTCCCCCGCCTCCGTGAGGGTCACGGTGATGGGACCCACCTCCTCCGGACGGGTCCGGTCCACCACGGCGCCCTGGTGGATGCCGAGGGTCCCCACGCCGTAGCACGCCCCCAGGAACGGGTAGTCACGGGCCACCACCTCGTCCAGCAAGCCGCTGATCCAGGTCTCCGCGAGCCGCTGCACGCGGGACTTCTGCTCCGCGGGGTCCGAGGAGTTGAACGGCGAGCCGCCCACGATGATCCCGCTGTAACGGTCCAGGTCCAGCGTGGGGAAATTCCCCTGCTCCAGGCGGATGCGTTCCAGCTGCGAGGTACTCAGCCCTCCGAAGCGCGCCACGGCCTCGTACTCCTCGTCCGCCAGGACGTCGTCATCACGGGTGGCCAGCAGCACGAACGGTTTCATGCCCTCATGCTAGCCACGGCCGCAGGCCTCGCCGCACACCGGCGGCTCGGGCACCTGGGACGATCCCCACACAGGCCATGCGTCCCATGCACTCGAATGAGTCCCTGCCATGATGGGGACATGAAGGGCATCATCCTCGCGGGCGGCACGGGCTCCCGTCTGCACCCCGTGACCCTGGGCGTGAGCAAGCAGCTCGTGCCGGTCTACGACAAGCCGATGATCTACTACCCGCTCTCCACGCTACTGCTCGCGGGCATCCGGGAGATCCTGGTGATCACCACCCCGCACGACGCCGAGCAGTTCCGTCGCCTGCTCGGGGACGGCTCCCGCTTCGGCGCGGTGATCTCCTACGCCCAGCAGGAGTCCCCGGACGGGCTCGCCCAGGCGTTCCTGCTGGGGGCCGAGCACATCGGGGACGACAGCGTGTGCCTCGTCCTGGGCGACAACATCTTCTACGGTCCGGGACTCGGCACCCAGCTGCGCCGCTTCCACGACCTCCAGGGCGCCGCGATCTTCGGGTACCGGGTGGCGGATCCCAGCGCGTACGGCGTGGTGGAGTTCGACGCCGCCGGGCAGGCCGTGTCCATCGAGGAGAAGCCCGAGCACCCCCGCAGCCCGTACGCCGTCCCGGGGCTCTACTTCTACGACCGGCGCGCCGTCGAGTTCGCCCGCTCGCTCACGCCCTCACCGCGCGGCGAGCTGGAGATCACGGACCTCAACCGGATGTACATGGACCGGGGCGAGCTCGCGGTGCACGTGCTGCCGCGCGGCACCGCGTGGCTGGACACCGGCACGTTCGACTCCCTCGCGGACGCCACAAACTTCATCCGCACCGTCCAGGCGCGCCAGGGCACCTCGATCGGCTGCCCCGAGGAGGTGGCGTGGCGCATGGGCCTGATCTCCGACGCCCAGCTGCGCGACTGCGCCACCGAGCTGCACAAGAGCGGCTACGGCGCGTACCTCGAGTCCCTTCTCACGGAGCACGACGCCGCCCTGCCGCAGCGCAACTGACCCCGCGCCCTCGCGCTCTGCCCCGTCTGCGGACAACGCAGCGCAGGAGACGCGGACGGGCACGGCTGCGTCGTCAGGCGTCGGCGTGTCGGCGAGCGCGGCGACCTCGTCCGGCGCGGGAACCAACGGTGGTTGCGGCGGGACCATCCGGCGCCGGGCCCACGGCTCGCGCGTCCGACCTGCCGGGTGCCGGAACGCGGCAGGACGGCTGGGCACGGCGGCGTCGTCCGCCTCAGCCCACCCGGGAGAGCTGCCCGGACAGCTGCGCCGCGGCCTCGCGCAGCAGCGGGACCGCCCGCTCCCCGAACTCCCAGTCCACGCGCGTGGTGGGCCCGGACACCGAGATCGCGGTGGGGGTGGGGGTGTCCGGGACGAGCACGGAGAAGCAGCGGACGCCGATCTCCTGCTCCTCGTCGTCCACGGCGTAGCCGCGTTCGCGGATCAGCTCCAGGTCTGCCAGCAGCTCCTCCACCGTCCCCAGGCTCTTCTCCGTGGGGGTGGGCATGCCCATGGACGTGACGATCGAGACCACCTGGTGCTCGGGCAGGGTGGCCAGGATGGCCTTGCCCACGCCGGTGCCGTGCAGGTGCGCGCGACGGCCCACCTCGGTGAACATGCGCATGGAGTGGGAGGACTGCGCCTGCCCCACGTACACGACCATCCGCCCGTCCAGCACGGCCATGTTGGCGGACTCCCCCAGCTGGTCCACGAGCCCCTGCAGCACGGGCTGCGCGTAGGTGCCCAGCGCGAGCCCGGCGGCATTGCCCAACCGGATGAGTCCCGGGCCCAGCGCGTAGCTACGGTTGGGCAGCTGACGCACGTGGCCCAGGGGGATCAGCGTGCGCAGCAGCCGGTGGATGGTGGGCAGCGGCAGCTGCGCCCTGGACGCCAGCTCGCTCAGCGAGATCTCTCCCCCGGCGGCGGTGATGATGTCGAGCAGGCCGAAGACCCGTTCGACGGACTGCACTCCGCCCGTACTCCTGGCCTCTGGCATCCGTGTACTCCTCTGGTGGTTGATGGTGGCGTGCGGGGCTCGCTGCCGTCCGGTCCCGCCGCGGCGGGACCGGACGGGTGTGGCCCGGGCCGTGCCATCCCGGTGACGCCCTGCGTGTGGCCCGCGTCTCAGCGGGACCTTGTCCTGGGTCACATCCTATGTCTAAACTCGTGGTAATGGAATAACTTTTCCACAATACGGATACTTGGAGGCACTCCATGAGCATCACCCACACCACCCCGCAGAACGTGGCCGCGGCGGACGAGATCCTCTCGGACGAGGCCCTCGCGTTCGTGGAGGCGCTGCACGAGAAGTTCGCGGACCGCCGTGAGGAGCTGCTCGGCCAGCGCGAGACCGCCCGTGCGCAGGCCGCCGAGACCGGCACCATGGACTTCCTCCCCGAGACCCGCGAGGTCCGGGAGGGCGACTGGAAGGTCGCCCCGGCGCCCGAGGCACTGCAGGACCGGCGCGTGGAGATGACCGGGCCGGCGTCGCCCGCCAAGATGGCCATCAACGCGCTGAACTCCGGCGCCAAGGTGTGGCTCGCGGATCTCGAGGATGCCGCGTCCCCCAGCTGGGCCAACCAGGTGGATGCGATCGCCAACCTGCGCGACGCCGCCCGCGGCACCCTGGGCTTCACCTCCCCGGAGGGCAAGGAGTACAAGCTCCGCGAGGACGTGCCCCTGGCTGTGGTGGTCATGCGCCCGCGCGGCTGGCACCTGCCCGAGTACAACATCACGGTCAACGGGAAGACCGGCTCCGGTTCCCTCACGGACTTCGGGCTGCTCTTCTTCCACACGGCGAAGCAGCTGATCGAGAACGGTCAGGGCCCCTACTACTACCTCCCCAAGATGGAGTCCTACCTTGAGGCGCGGCTGTGGAACGACGCGTTCACGTTCGCGGAGGAGTACTTGGGCATCGAGCACGGCACCGTCCGCGCCACCGTGCTGATCGAGACCATCCCCGCCGCGTTCCAGATGGACGAGATCCTCTACGAGCTGCGGGACCACGCCTCCGGGCTCAACGCCGGGCGCTGGGACTACCTGTTCTCCATCATCAAGTACTTCCGCGACGCCGGGGAGAAGTTCATCCTGGCGGACCGCTCCGCCGTGACCATGACCGCTCCCCTGATGCGCGCGTACACGGACCTGCTGGTGCAGACGTGCCACAAGCGCGGTGCCTTCGCGATGGGCGGCATGGCCGCGTTCATCCCCTCCCGCAAGGACGAGGAGATCAACAAGGCCGCGTTCGAGAAGGTCCGCAACGACAAGACCCGCGAGGCCGGGGACGGCTTCGACGGCTCGTGGGTGGCCCACCCGGACCTCGTGCCCGTGTGCCAGGAGGTCTTCGACGGCGTGCTCGGGGAGAAGCCGAACCAGGTGGACCGCCAGCGCCCCGAGGTGGACGTGACCGCCGAGATGCTGCTGGACGTGCCCTCCGCCGGTGACCAGCGCACCGAGAAGGAGCTCAACGCCAACCTGTACGTGGCCATCCGCTACGTGGCGGTGTGGCTGTCCGGCAGCGGCGCGGTGGCCATCCACAACCTCATGGAGGACGCCGCCACCGCGGAGATCTCCCGCTCGCAGATCTGGCAGCAGATCAAGAACGGCGTGGTCTACACGGACACCGGCAGCACCGCCACGCGCGAGCTCGTCTCCGACGCCCTCGACAAGCAGCTCGAGGTGCTGCGCGGGGAGATCGACCAGGAGAACTACGAGAAGTGGTTCGTGCCCGCTGGGCGGCTCATCTCGGACATGGTGCTCAGGGAGGACTACCCGGCCTTCCTCACGCTGTCCGCCTACGACCTGATGGAGAGCACCAGGTAGGCCGTCCCCAGCGCCTGCCCCGTCCGGCCCCCGCGGTTGCCGCCTCGTGCGGTACCTCGGGGGCCGGAGGTCTGTCCGTCCGCTCGCTCAGCCGTGGTGCTCCTCCGCGAGCATGGCGTACCCGTAGCCGTCGTGCCACTGACCATCCCGGTGCATGCAGTCCCTGACCGTGTGGATTTCTCGGCGCATCCCCACCTTCTCCATGACCTTCCAGGAGCCGGTGTTCTCCGCGAAGCAGCCGGCCTCCACCCGGTGGACACCCATGTCGAACGCGATGGCCAGGCCTTCGCGCACGAGTTCCGTGGCCACGCCACGGCCCTGGGCCCAGGGTGCCACCACCCAGCCGAGCTCCACCTGCTGCCCCCGGGCCTGCTCGGTGACGTCCGCCTGGGACCACGCGTCCTGGAGCTTGACCATGAGGTAGGCCGCGAGCCGCCCGTAACAGTGGGCCATCAGGTGGGTGGTGGCCAGGGCGTCCCAGTCCGCCCGGAACTCCTGGCGTGAGGCGTAGAGCCTAGTGGTCCAGCGGTTCAGCTCCTGGTTGCTCTTGAGGGCCCACAGCGTGTCCGCATCCTCCGGGGTCAGGCGACACACGGTGAGCCGTTCGGTGCGGCGGGGCCAGGAGAGGTCGTTCAGGGTTCGGGGCATGGGCTCAGGGTAGTGGAGCGCGGTGAGACGCACGACGGTGCCCTGGACCGCGAAGGTCCGGGGCACCGTCGTCGGCGTGCCTGGGTCTTGCCTCAGATGGTCTTCGCGTCGATCACGAAGCGGTAGCGCACGTCCGAGTCCACCACGCGGTCGTAGGCGTCGTTGAGGTCCTCGGCGTTGATCAGCTCGATCTCTGCGGTGACCCCGTGCTCACCGCAGAAGTCGAGCATCTCCTGGGTCTCGCGGATGCCGCCGATGTTGGAGCCCGTGAGGGACTTGCGTCCGCTGACCAGCAGCGGGGCCTTCACCTCGAGGGTCTCGGTGGGCAGACCCAGCAGCACCATGGCACCGTGCGGGCGCAGGGTGGCCATGAATTCCTGGACGTCCACGTGCGCCGAGACGGTGTTGATGATGACGTCGAACTCACCCTTGTGCTGCGACAGCGCCTCGGGGTCCTCCGTGCGGGCGATCCAGTCGGTGGCGCCGAAGCGTCGGCCGTCCTCCTCCTTGGAGCGGGTCTGGCTGATCACGGTCACCTCCGCACCCATGGCGGCGGCGAGCTTCACGGCCACGTGGCCGAGTCCGCCCATGCCCACCACGGCCACCTTGGAGCCCTCGGTGACACCCCACGTGCGCAGCGGGGAGTACGTGGTGATGCCCGCGCACAGCAGCGGCGTGGTGGCCGCCGGATCCAGGTTCTCGGGGATGTACAGGGCGAAGGCCTCGGACACGATGATCTCGGTGGAGTAGCCGCCGTCGGTTTGCTCCCCCGTGAAACGGTCCTTGCCGCGGTAGGTGCCCACGGCCTTCGGGCAGTTGTTCTCCTCACCCTTGAGGCACCACTCGCACTCGCGGCAGGAGTCCACCAGGCACCCCACGCCCGCGCGCTCCCCCACGCTGAACGTGGTGACCTCCGAGCCGACCTCCGTGACGCGGCCGATGATCTCGTGCCCGGGGACCAGCGGGAAGTCGATGGGCCCCCACTCCTCGCGCACGGTGTGGATGTCCGAGTGGCAGATCCCGGCGAACTCGATCTCGATGCGGATGTCGTCCGGGCGCAGGTCCCGGCGCTCGATGGTGCCCTTCTCGAGCGGAGCACCGGAGGCGACGGCCTGATAGGCAGCAACGTTGGTAGTCATGGGATGTGACTGTAGACCTGTACCCCCGGTCAGGTCATTTCGGGGGAAAGTGGTTCGATGCCGATCCGCACCCGCTCGGGGCGTTCAAGGGCGCCACGACGGACGAGGGCGGGGCACGGCTCTACACCACTGAATCGACGGCCAGCTCGAACACACCCTCCTGCGCGGTGTAGTGCACCCACGTGCCCTGCCGGCGCGAGCTGACGAGCCCGGCCTCCCGGAGCTTGCGCAGGTGGTGCGAAATGGTCGCCTGGGACAGATCGAAGTCCGGGAGATCGCACACGCAGATGCTCCCGGGCAGAGCCTTTCGGATCGCGAGGTACAGGCGCAGGCGCACTGGGTCCGCCAGGGCCTTGAACACGGCGGCCGAGCCCTCGACGCCGTCGGACGCGTTGTCGATGTGCAGCTCAGCCGAGGTCATGCGCCTATTTTGACAACTGTCTATGCATGGGACAACCTGAGGTTGTATTGATTTCTATCAAATCAAGGAGGATGCGTGGATCCGTCACTCCCTCCCGTTGCCGTCCTCGG
Source organism: Kocuria sp. APC 4018 (assembly GCF_030407675.1). NCBI lineage: Bacteria > Bacillati > Actinomycetota > Actinomycetes > Micrococcales > Micrococcaceae > Kocuria > Kocuria sp. APC 4018. The sequence goes on from NZ_JASDCY010000016.1 coordinate 22,751, forward strand.
CGCGGGCCCCATCGGTCTGGCCTGTGCAGCGGAGCTGCGGCACCGCGGTCAGGAGGTCATCGTGTTCGAGCGCGGGGACGACGCCGCCACCAGCGTCCGCGAGTGGTCGCACGTCCGCATGTTCTCCCCCTGGCGGGAGCTCACCTCACCCACCGCCGTCCGCCTCATCGGACCCGCGTGGCGCGAGCCCCGAGAGGGCTTCTACCCGACGGGTGCCCAGTGGCTGGAGCAGTACCTCCTGCCTCTGGCGGAGGCGCTCGGGGACGTGATCCGATACGAGCACGAGGTCGTCGGCGTCTCCCGCCTGGACAGAGACCGCATGGTCGACTCCGGCCGCGACGACGTTCCGTACATCGTGCACACACGCACGCGCGATGGGCGCATCGAGCGGCATCTCGCGCGCGCGGTGGTGGACACGACCGGCACCTGGAACCAGCCGAGCCCTCTCGGATCGGAGGGGTACCCCGTGGACGGCGAGCGGCGGTACGCCGATCGCATCTACTACGGCATTCCACGTGTAGAAGAGGGCGGCTACGCCGGGGAGCACGTCGCTGTGGTCGGGACGGGCGCCTCCGCGCTGACCACTCTGATCGCACTGACCCGCCCCGGACACGACGCCGCAGCACATGTCACCTGGGTGGTCCGGCGCCCCAGCGCAGAAACCGCGTTCGGGGGAGGCGACGACGACGAGCTGCCGGCTCGCGGGGAACTCGGCAAGCGGGTGCGCCGTGCCGTGAACGACGGACGCATCAGCCTTGTGACGGGCTTCCGTACTGCACGCCTCGTGGAGGACGGCGGCACCCTCACGCTGGAGTCGTCCGGAGGGCGTGAGATCACCGGCGTCACACGGATCGTGTGCGCCACGGGCTTCCGCCCGGACTTCTCCTTCTTGAGCGAGGCGCGTCTGAACCTGGATGCCTCACTCCAGGCGCCGGCCCGACTTGCCGAAGACATCGACCCGACCTGGCACTCGTGCGGATCCGTCACCCCGCACGGCTACGACGTGCTCGAACAGACGGACAAAAACCTCTTCATCGCGGGCATCAAGTCCTACGGGGGCGCCCCCTCGTTCCTGGCCATGACCGGGGTGGAGCAGGTGCGTTCGATTGCCGCCTACCTCGCCGGCGACCTCGACGCCGCCCGTCGCGTGGAGCTCGTCCTGCCCGCCACCGGCGTCTGCGGCGGCGCCGGCACATTCGACGACGAGCCCGCTCCTACCACCTCGTGCTGCACCACAGGAGACGATGATGAGAACTGACACACCACCGGCCGCCCGCCTCTCCACCCTCGACCGGTTTCTTCCCGTGTGGATCATTGCGGCCATGGTTGCCGGACTCGCGCTGGGCCGTCTGGTGCCGGGACTGGGAGAGGCACTGGGCGCCGTCGAGATCCAGGGGGTCTCGCTGCCGATCGCGATCGGTCTGCTCGTGATGATGTACCCGGTGCTCGCCAAGGTGCGCTACGACCGCCTGGACACCGTGACCGGTGACAAGCGCATGCTCGGGGCGTCTCTCCTGCTCAACTGGGTCGTCGGTCCCGCGCTGATGTTCGCCCTCGCCTGGATCTTCCTGCCCGACCTCCCGGAGTACCGGACGGGTCTCATCATCGTGGGACTGGCGCGCTGCATCGCCATGGTCATCATCTGGAACGACCTCGCGTGCGGCGACCGTGAGGCGGCAGCCGTGCTCGTGGCCCTCAACTCGATCTTCCAGATCGTGGCGTTCGGCTTCCTCGGGTGGTTCTACCTGGAGGTGCTGCCGGGGTGGCTCGGGCTGGAGCAGGCGTCACTGGACGTCTCCCCGTGGCGGATCGCGGCGTCCGTGCTCGTGTTCCTGGGGGTCCCGCTCGTGGCTGGATACCTCTCGCGGCTCATCGGCGAGAAGAAGTGGGGCCGGGAGGCCTACGAGTCCTCGTTCCTGCCCAAGGTCGGCCCGTGGGCTCTGTACGGCCTGCTGTTCACCATCGTGATCCTGTTCGCCCTGCAGGGTGAGCAGATCACCTCACACCCGCTCGACGTGGTGCGGATCGCCCTTCCCCTGCTCGCCTACTTCCTGCTGATGTGGGGTGGCGGCTTCCTGCTGGGGCGTGCGCTGGGCTTTTCCTACGAGCGGACCACCACCCTCGCCTTCACCGCCGCCGGCAACAACTTCGAGCTGGCCATCGCGGTGGCCATCGCCACGTTTGGTGTGACCAGCGGTCAGGCACTGGCCGGCGTCGTGGGGCCGCTCATCGAGGTGCCCGTCCTCGTCGGTCTCGTCTACGTGAGCCTGGCACTCCGCAAGCGCTACCCCCAGCAGGAGGTCCGCGCATGAGCCACCCGGATCCCAGCGTGTTGTTCGTGTGCGTCCACAACGCGGGGCGCTCCCAGATGGCGGCCGCCTACGTGCGGCACCTCTCGCGCGGTGCCGTGGAGGTCCGCTCTGCCGGTTCCGCGCCCGCCGCGTCCATCAACCCGGCGGTCCACGAGGCCATGCTCGAGGAGGGCATCGACCTCAGCGCTGAGAAGCCCACAGTGCTCACCCCGGACGCCGTGGAGGCCTCGGACGTGGTCATCACCATGGGGTGCGGGGACGCGTGCCCCTACTACCCCGGCAAGCGCTACGAGGACTGGGCGCTGCAGGACCCCGCGGGGCAGGGCGTTGACGCCGTGCGCCCCATCCGCGACGAGATCAGGCGGCGCGTGGTGGAGCTGCTGGGCTCGCTCGGCGTGCACGCGCGCTGACCACCGCTCGTCGGCAACGGCCCGCTCGGTCTCGCCCTGCGTCCGCCCGGGCGAGCGAGCGGGCCCGTCCTGCGAGTCCTGCGTAACCGGTCACCTGACCTGGTGGGCTGCCCCGGTGTGACGGTGTGGAGCCACCCCAGCACCCCACGCTCGCGTCACGGAAAGACGCCGCATCGGGGCGCTGGCAGGATGACTCCATGAACTACACCGTCAATGCCTCGATCGTCTTCGCGGACCTCCCCCTGCTCGACCGCGCGGCCGCGGTCGCCCGGCACGGTTTCACGCGCGCGGAGTTCTGGTGGCCGTTCGACTCCCCCACCCCACCTCAAGAGGAGGTGGACGCCTTCGTGGCCTCCCTGCGGGACGCGGGCGTCCAGCTCACCGGGCTGAACTTCTACGCCGGGGACATGCCCGCCGGCGAGCGCGGCGTGCTCTCCCACCCCTCCCGCACGGCGGAGTTCCGCGCGAACGTGGACTTGGTCGCGGAGATCGCCCGCGCCACGGGGTGCCGCCACTTCAATGCGCTGCACGGCAACCGCCTTTACGATCTCACCGCGGAGGAGCAGAGGACGACGGCGCTCACGAACCTCCGCCACGCCGCAGACCTTCTCGCTCCACTGGACGGCACGGTGGTGCTCGAACCGGTCTCCGGCGTCCCCGCCTACCCCCTCAGAACCGCGAAGGACGCGCTGGCCGTGGTCGACGCCGTGGGCCGGGAAAACGTGCGGCTGCTCGCGGACTTCTACCACCTGGCTGTCAACGGCGACGACGTTCCCGCCGTCATCGAGGCCCACGCCGCGGACTTCGGGCACGTCCAGATCGCGGACGCCCCCGGTCGCCACGAACCGGGCACCGGCGGGCTGCCGCTGCTCGACTGGGTGGCCCGGTCCCGTGAGCTCGGCTACAGCGGGGACGTCGCCCTCGAATACGTGTCGTCCCACGAGGACCCGTTCGCGTGGCTGCCGCGGTCGGAGCGGGCATGAGCGCGGCGTCACCGGTCACGTGCCTGGCCTCCCCGTGCACGTTCGAGCGCCCGCGCAGAGCGGTGCCAGCGCGCTCCCGACGGGCGGTGCGCGGAACGGGGCCCCGCGGCGTCGTCGTGCTGGAATGGCCCCGCGGGGCGCACACCACCGGGGCGCTCCGGCCGTGACCGAGACCGTTCCGCGAGGAGGCGCCGTGCGCATCGTGGTGGCACCCGACAAGTTCAAGGGCTCCGTGACCGCCCGCGAGGCCGCCGCGCACCTCGCGGCCGGGATCCGGGACGCCACCCCGGAGGCGGACGTGGTGGAGCTGCCCGTGGCCGACGGCGGCGAGGGCACGCTCGACGCCGCCCGGGAGGCCGGTTTCACGCGCCAGGACCTCACCGTCACGGGCCCCGCGGGCGATCCCGTGGCCGCGGCGTGGGCCCGGCGCGGGGACGAGGCCGTGGTCGAGATGGCGCTGGCCTCGGGCCTGGCCGCTCTGCCCCACCACGACGGCGAGCCCGTGCTGCAGGCCCGCACCGCCACGAGCCAGGGCACGGGCGAGCTGATCGCCGCCGCCCTGGACGCCGGGTGCACCCGCGTGGTCCTGGGCGTGGGCGGCAGCGCCACCACGGACGGCGGCGCCGGGATGCTCACCGCCCTGGGTCTGCGCCTGCTGGACGAGCACGGCGAGCCCCTCCTCCGCGGCGGCGCGGCTCTCGCGCACCTGCGCACCGTGGACGCCTCCCGGCTGCACCCCCGCGTGCGGGAGGCGCAGTTCGTGCTGGCCGCGGACGTGGACAACCCCCTGACGGGTCCGCGCGGCGCCGCTGCCGTCTTCGGCCCCCAGAAGGGCGCCTCGCCGCAGGACGTCACGGAGCTCGACGCCGCCCTGGGAACCTTCCGCGACCGGCTCACCGTCGCGCTCGGCGAGCCCGCCCGCGCCGCCGCCGATGCCCCGGGAGCGGGTGCCGCCGGTGGCGTGGGGTACGCGGCGCTCGCCGTGCTCGGGGCCGAGCGCAGGCCCGGCGTGGACGTGGTCCTGGACCTCGTGGACCTGGACGCCGCCGTGGCGGGCGCGGACCTTCTCGTCACGGGCGAGGGCAGCCTGGACGAGCAGAGCCTGGGCGGCAAGACCCCGCTGGGCGTGCTGCGCGTGGGCCGGCGCCACGGGGTCCCGGTGATCGCGGTGTGCGGTCGCACCACGCTGTCCCCGGAGGCGCTGGCCGAAGCGGGCTTCGCCGCCGTCCACGAGCTGCGCGCCCTCGCCCCGGACACGAACACCTCCATGCGCGAGGCCCCGCGCCTGCTGCGTGAGGTGGGTCACCGCCTACGCTCGCAGTAGCACCCGTACGCCCACCCACTTCTGCCGCATCACCGGCACGCCCCACCGAAAGGACCACCGACATGAACGCCTCACCCCAGCGCGGTTCCCGCAAGTCCTCGCACGACGACGCCGCGGCCCCGGACAGCGCGCCGCAGCGGCCCGAGGACGCGGTCGCCACGGACCACGCCCGGAACGACGAGCAGGCCACGGTGGACGTGCGCGCGAAGGTGGAGCGGGCGGCGTCGTCCCCGGAGCGTGACGAGTCTCCCGAGGAGGTTGCGGAGCATAACTCGAACCTCGCGGAGACCCCCGAGAACCGCGCCGAACGGGGTGGTGAGCGTGCCGCGCAGATCGCGCTGGCCGCCGAGGTCAACGGTGCGGAGCACGTGCGCGAACTGATCCGGGAGTACCGAGCCGAGCACCATCTCACGGGGGCGGACGAGTCCGCGGAGGCCCGGGGCACCGGACGGCGGGACGGCGAGTTCGACCTCGTGGTCCGCGGCCACCGGGTGATGTGCGGGGACCACTTCGTGCCCCGGGAGGTGGGCGTGCGGAACGGGAAGATCGCCGCGATCGAGCCGCTCGGCGCCGGTCTGCAGGGCGCGCGGGTCGTGGAGCTCGCCGAGGACGAGACGCTGCTGCCCGGCCTCGTGGACACCCACGTGCACGTGAACGAGCCCGGGCGCACCGAGTGGGAGGGCTTCGCCACCGCCACCCGGGCGGCCGCGGCGGGCGGTGTGACCACCATCGTGGACATGCCCCTGAACTCCGTGCCCGCCACCGTGAACACGGCCGCACTCGAGTACAAGCGGCTGTTCGCCCAGCAGAACGCGTTCGTGGACATCGGCTTCTGGGGCGGCGCCGTGCCCGGCAACAAGTCCGATCTGCGCCCCCTCCACGACGACGGCGTGTTCGGCTTCAAGTGCTTCCTGCTGCACTCCGGTGTGGACGAGTTCCCGCACCTGGAGGCGGACGAGATGGAGGAGGCGCTCGCCGAGATCAAGACCTTCGACTCGCTGCTGATCGTGCACGCGGAGGACTCCCGCACCATCGACAAGGCCCCGCAGCCCAAAGGCAACGTGTACGAGAACTTCCTGAAGTCCCGCCCGCGCGGTGCGGAGAACATCGCGATCGCGGAGGTCATCGAGCGCACCCGCTGGACCGGGGCCCGCTCGCACATCCTGCACCTGTCTTCCTCGGACGCAATCCCCATGATCCGCTCCGCCAAGAACGACGGCCTGGACATCACCGTGGAGACCTGCCCGCACTACCTCACGCTGCTCTCCGAGGAGATCCCGGACGGCGCCACCGCGTTCAAGTGCTGCCCGCCGGTGCGCGAGGTCTCCAACCGGGAGAAGCTGTGGGAGGGGCTGATCGACGGCACCATCGACTACATCGTCTCGGACCACTCCCCCTCCACACTGGACCTCAAGGACCTGGGCAACGGGGACTTCGGGGTGGCGTGGGGCGGCGTCTCGTCGTTGCAGCTGGGCCTGTCCCTGATCTGGACCGAGGCGCGACGCCGCGGGGTCGGGCTCGAGCGCGTGGTGCGGTGGATGTCCACGCGCCCGGCCGAGCGCGTGGGCCTGCGCGGCAAGGGCAAGCTGTCCCTGGGCTACGACGCGGACATGGCGGTCTTCGCCGCGGACGAGAGCTACGTGGTAGACGCCCAGCGCCTGAACCACAAGAACCCCATCACCCCGGACCAGGGCAAGGTGCTCTCCGGGAAGGTTCGTCGCACGTTCGTGGGCGGGCACGAGGTGGACTACGAGACGCCCACGGGCCGTCTTCTGAGCCGCGGCCAGGCCTGACGACGACGCCGTGCCCCGCCTTCGCGGGGCACGGCGTCGTCTGCCCGTCGTCCAGGTCCGGGCGTTCGGGACGACGGCGCTGTCAGACTTTCCAGGGGGTCACGAAGTCGTTCGCGGGTCGTCCTTCGACCGCCGCGAGCAGTTCAGCGGCCTGGGCGCCGTCGATCTCCTCACGGATGATGTCGGCGTGTCCCGCGTGCCGGGCGAACTCCTCCACGTGGTGCACGTAGAGGTACCGCAGTTTCGCCGGGCGGGCTTCGTCCATGCCCACCCAGGGCATGGGGCCCACGGGCAGTTCTGCTTCGAGATCCCCTTCACGGCACATCTCCATGTACTGGCCGCGGACCGCGTCGAAGGTCTCCAGCAGCGTCGCGATGTCCTCATCATCCGACGCTGTGAAGCTCGCGAAGAACGCCTCGAACGGCTGGTCGTGCTCGTGGTGTCCAGCTCCGGAGAGTGACTGCTTCATGCAGAAGATGATGTGTTTGGTGATCCCGCTGATGCTCAAAGCGCTGCGCAGGGGAGCGCAGCGTGCCTGGGCATCGTCGAGCCCGTAGGAACTCGCGCGAATCGCATCGAGCTGAACGTCCAGGTATTTGCAGAGAGTGGTGCGTTCGTCGTCGATCTGGGGCAGGTACACGGTGATGTCCTCTCAAGGTCAGCGGGTGCTGTCAGGAACATGACACCTGGGCATGCGGACAGCTCCAGTCCGCTGTGTCCGAGAGAATGCAGACATGGCCGACACCACTCAGCGCGTCCTGCGCCTGCTCGGGCTGCTGGAAGCGCGCACCACCTGGCAGGCGCACGAGCTCGCCGCCCGCATGGACGTCACGGAGCGCACCGTGCGCCGGGACGTCACCAGATTGCGGCAGCTGGGCTATCCGGTGGAGGCCGCGCGGGGGTTGGACGGCGGGTACCGCATGGGTGCCGGGCGCCGCCTTCCTCCTCTGCTGCTCGACGACGACGAAGCCATCGCGCTGGTTGCCTGCCTCCGGATGGGCGCGCTCTCGGGAGCTGACGAGGTGGGAGAAGCAGCACTGCGTGCGCTGACGAAGCTCGACCAGGTTTTGCCCCCAAGACTGCGCGCCCTCGCCTCGGCCGTCGACCGGGCCACCCGCGCCATCCCGGGCAACCGCCCACCCGTGGACCTCGCAGTTCTGCAACGGCTCGCCACGTCGCAGCGCGACCGCGCGCTGGTACGTTTCGACTACTGCAAGGCCACGGGTGAGACGAGCGCACGGGAAGTGGAGCCGGCGCGTCTCCTGACGCAGGGCGAGCACTGGTACCTGCAAGGTTTCGACCGCGGCCGGGACGACTGGCGGGTGTTCCGTCTGGACCGGATGACCGACCTCCGCAGCACCACCTGGCGCTTCGACCCACGGGAGACACCTCCACCGGAGTTCCAGCAGGATCTCCCCCACCGCTACCCCTGTCGTGTCCGTGTGGCAATGGGAATCGACGTGGAGAAGGTCCGTGCCCGGGTCCCGGCGCCCTACCGGGCCGACCTCGAATCCACTCCCCACGGCTGCCGGTTCCTGGTGGGTGCACCCGACTGGGACGACCTCGCCTGGCACATGCTGTGGATCAGTCGCGATCTCAAAACTCCCCTGACAGTTCTCGACGGTCCAGGAGCAGACCCGTTCCGAGAGGCTATGGCCCGCATTTCGGACCTGGCGCGCAGCACACGCTGAGGAGTCCCGGCCAGGGCCGATCGCCGCAGGCCATGAGAGACCGATGGTTCGGAGTCCTCCGTTTGAACTCCAGGTCAATCAGGACGGACAGCACTCAGGCAGAAGAGGTGCCCGACCGGATCGAGCATGACCCTCCACTGTTCGGGGAAAGGCTGGAAATCGGCTTCGCGGGCCCCGATCTTGAGGGCCGCCGCCACATCGGCGTCAAGGTCGTCAGCCGCGAGGTCCAGGTGCATCTGTTGGAACTGAGGCCCCTGCGGCCATGTCGGCGGTTCGTACTCGTTCACCCGCATCAGCGTCAGCATGGGGCCTGCTCCGCTCAGGCAGATGACACCCCGGTCAGGGGTGGCGAAGGCTTCCTCGAGTCCGAGCAGGCTCTTGTAGAAGGGGGCAAGGTCGTCGGGGCTGGGGCAGTCGATGGAGATCGACGCGAGGGGCGCCACACGAGTAGTCATGCACTGACGGTAGAAGATGTCACCGACAACGGCAGTCCACTGTGTCAACGGTGGATCTCACTGATGAAAACTCTCAGGTTGTCCCGTGGTCCGTTGTGATGGTGCTGATCCGCTGGGCAAGCCGGGTTTGCTGCTACCTGGCCGTGCGACAGTCCCCGTCTGCCCTGCTTCCCCCGGGGAAGCTGGCGATTCCACCGGAACTGTGTCTTGCGGCAGCCGTCCTCCTCCGCCAGGATCAGCGGAAAGGAACCGCCCCGCCGGGGCACCAGGGGGAGGGAATGGTCATGACCGAGAAGAAGACCGCCAGGGTGCAGTACGGGGTCAAAATGTTCGTCTACATCGGAGCCGCCTTGGCGATTCTGGCCAGCATCGTGGCCATCACTCTGAAGCTCTCGGCGGGGACCACGTCCGGCCTGTTCTACTCGTACTCCACGATCGCCATCGCGGTGCTCCTCATCATCTTCGTGAGGAGCAGTCCCCAGGCCAAGTGACGACCCCGGACTCCAGCGCCACCACGGGCTCGTCTCACCAGGTGATCCTGTCTTTTCCTGAGCTTTGCCCGCGCCTTACGGTGCCCTCATGACCACCTCGCCCAGCTCGGGAGCAACCCCTCGCTACAGCCACGGCCACCAGCCTGCGGTCCTCGCCTCCCACGGCACCCGGACGGCAGCGAACAGCTGCGCCTATTTCCTCGACCGGCTGCGTCCCGGGATGCGGGTTCTCGACCTGGGGTGCGGCCCCGGCTCGATCACCCTGGACCTGGCGGAAATCGTGGGCCCCGCCGGGGAGGTGGTCGGCGTGGATTTCTCCGAGGAGGCCGTCGCCGCGGCACGTGAGAACGCGCGGACGCGGGCGGACACGACCGCCACGTTCCTCGCCTCGGACTTCTTCACCGTGGACGTCGAGCCCGGTTCGTTCGACGTGGTCCACGCCCACCAGGTGCTCCAGCACGTTCCCGACCCGGTGGCGGCACTGGACGCGATGGCGGGCTACTGCGCCGAGGACGGGATCATCGCATGCCGCGACGCCGACTACGGGGTCATGGTCTGGTACCCCGAGAACGCGGGCCTCGACCGGTGGCGGGAGACGTACTGCGCGAGCTCCCGGGCTCTGGGCGGCGAACCGGATGCCGGGCGGCGGCTCCGGGCCTGGGCAAACGAGGCGGGGCTCGACGTCGAGACCGCCCAGTCCTCTACGTGGACCTACGCGACCCCCGAGACGACCCGCTGGTGGGGCGGCTCCCAGGCCGAACGCGTCCGCACCTCCGGTTTCGCCGTCCGGGCGCGAGAGCAGGGTCTCTCCCTCGCCGAGGTCGAGCAGATCGCCGTGGCCTGGCAGGACTGGGGCCGGTCCCCCGACGCCTGGTTCTGCATGCCCCACGGCGAGCTCATTGCGCGCCCCAACCTTGCAGCCCATCAGGGAAAGGCTTAATTGACCTCAGCCCCCGCCGACGGGACTCACTCCCTCTCCCAGGCAAGTCTCTCCGGGGACCACAGACAGTCCTCGGCAGAGCCATCAAGCACCGGATCGAGGAACGCGGTGGTGAGCTCAACAGCGGCATCGAAGGTGAGGAAGTCCCCACACGCTGGAACACGCCTCGCTACGGGCGGATACAGGCGGTCCCACGATTTCGGTGGGGCGAAGAACGGTGCTCCGGAGAGTCCGCGGTGTTCCCATTCGGCCGCAATGGCTTGTGAGAGTTCAATGCCGTTGACGTGCTGGGTCCGTGCGAGCACTACCAGGTCGACCAGATCTCGCACTCGGGTCGAAGACTGGTCCCCGGCGGAGCCGTACATGCTCTGCGTAGCGCAGAGCTTGTCAGCGATGTGGTCGACCACGGGGTAGAGACTGACACGGGTTGGCGGGACGGCGGGAACGAGACCTGGACGGGTACGGACCTCTGGCGAGGCAGTCATCAGGGAACCTGTCACCACATCCACGCTGAAACTGTGGCGCCGCGTCACACCACAGTAGGCGTCGAGCGATACCTTGCAGCCGGCGATGCCCGGTTGCAGAACACCCCCGGACGCTGCGCGGACCCCGGTCACGGCGAATCGGAAATGGTCACCCAGATCAATGGCGACTGCCGCCCGCAGCGCCGATACGGCATCCTCAGGGTCAGCCAATTCCGCCAGGAGGTCGACGTCCTTGGTCGTGCGCGCATCATGCACCCGAACGAGCACGGCGTTGCCTCCTTCGAGCACCCACCTCGCAGAGGGCGAAACGAACACCCGGGCGAGAAAACGATCGACGACGAACCGTCTGATGACGGCCTCAACCGGAACCCCAGAGGTCATGGACTCCGTCTTGGCATGGGCTCTGGCTGCAGCCCAGAGTGCATTGCCATCCCGATAGGGAAACCCCTCCGTCATTTCCGTCATTGCGAGATGCCGGTCGAGTCAGCGCCCGGGGGCAACGAATACCTATTGATCTCGCTCATTGCAGGTGCAGCGCTCGAGAGCAGCGCCCACTCGAAGTTCAGACCTGCCCCGTCGAGCAGGTCACCGAGCAGTGCGGCCCCGCTCGTCTGGCCGTTCCTCCGGGCCAGCGGTTCCAGCGCCACCTCCAACTCGTGAGGCGTGGCGAGATCCCTCCTCACCGCCTCGCCGACGATGTCGGCAACATGGGAGGGTTCGTGCCCGTCGCGCAGGAGGTCTGCGACGGTTCGAGCTGGTGTGGTCACCGGCAGACCACTGACAAGGGTCACGTCATCGGCGGCGAGCGCGGCGCGATGCAGTCGGATGCCCCGCCTGCTCTGCTTCCTGCCGGGAACCGAGAGTTCCGGCTCGTCATCCAGGAGATCTCCCATCCCGTGCAGTGCCGCCGCCGAGGTGTGCGACAGCACCCCGGAGGCAACGGGATCCACCAGTCGTTCTTCGGCGAACCGCCCGGCATCGAGCGACAGCCACGCAACCCGCATCGGAGTCCTTTCATCCACCGCCGCCGGGATGCCGTAGATGCCCCTGTCGAGCCGCTCGATGACACCGGCGGCTGCAAGGCGGCCCAGGTGCAGCCGACTGATGCCCTCGCTCGCTGCCTGTGCGGTGGTGAGCAACCCCCACTGGCGTGCCGCCAGCTGCGACACCTGCGACACCACCTCAAGGAGCTTCATACCTGCAATTGTATCTGTTTAGAGATACAAGTGAAGCACTTTTGACCACTGCAGCTGCCCCGGTCACCCAATTCGCGACGTTCCCACGACGGCGCCGTGCCCCGCCCCGCGAAGGCCGGGCACGGCGTCGTCGTCGCCCGGAGACGGACGAGGCGCCCACCCCGTGGAGGGTGGGCGCCTCGCTCACGCGCTACCGGAAAAAGCCGGCGCGGGTGGTCCTACGACTCGCAACAGGAGGACTGCTCCTGCTCGCCCTCGCAGCAGTGGCCCTTCTTCGGGGCGGGGACGTCCAGCACCGGGGAGCGGTCGAAGAAGCCCTCCGGGCGCAGCTTGAAGCCCACGGTGTCCACGGGCATGATCGGCCAGTCCTCCACGCGCGGGAAGTGGGTGAGCCCGAAGGTGTGCCACACCACGATGTCCGTGCCGTCCACCGAGCGGTCCTGGGCGGTCCACTCCGGCAGGCCGCCGTTACCGGCGTGCTGGTTGGGGAAGTCGCCGGTGGGGTACCGCTCGGACTCCTCGTACGGGGTGACCCACAGGGCCTTGGTGGCGAACGCGGCGCGGCGGTGGATCGAGGAGTCCTCCGAGGCCAGCATGGTGGGCAGCCCCTCCGGGTGCAGCTTGTAGCCCACGGGGTGGCCCAGCCGGTTGGTGTGCTCGGTGCTGGAGACCACCCACGTGCGCGCCCGGGACATGTCCGCGTCCCGCATGGCGGCCTTCTCCGTCTCCAGCACGGTGCGCCTGCGGGTGAACGCGTTGCCGCGGGAGTTGTCGTCGGAGATGGGCACGCGCACCGCGTCCTCCTCCTCCACGCGGCAGGGCCCGCCGTCGAGCGCGAAGTCCAGGCGCGCGGAGAACAGGTGCTGGTGGAACGGCGCACCCAGCCCCGGGGCAATTTCCGAGGCGAAGTCCGAGGAGCCGTTGGGCAGGGCGGAGGTGAAGACCACGCCGGTGGCCTTGGCCTCGAACTCGATGGTGCCGTCCAGGTAGAGGTACCAGTAGAAGCCGTAGTCGTAGTTGCCCACGGTGGTGAAGAAGGAGATCACCAGGCGGCGGTTGCGGCGGGTGTACGCCACCCCGCTCCACAGGTCCGTGTGCTTGGAGAGGATGGACCAGTCCTCCTCGTGCATGCAGATGCCGTTGGTGATCTCCCGCGGTTCGCCGCGCCCGGTCACAACCACCGGGGACAGGTAGGTGATGTCACCCAGGCAGTCGCAGCCGAGCTCCAGGGAGTTGGCCCACTGCCCCACCAGGTACTCGCCGGTGTCGAAGTAGTTCTGCCAGGACCGCACCGGGGAGGGGTCCCCGTAGGGCACCATCATCTCCGCGATGGCGGCGCGGTCCAGGATCCGGCGCTTCTGGCCCTGGTCCTCGAACGCGATGTTGTGCAGCACGAGCCCCTCGCGCATGTCGAAGCCCACGTCCAGGCTCCACTTCTCCCACTCCACGTGGTTGCCGCCGGTCACGGTGAAGGACGGCCCCTCGGGCTGGGTGATCTCGATCGGCTTCTGGGTGGTGCGCGTGGGTCCGGTGAGCTCGGGATCCGTGTAGTTGCCGTGCTCCTGCGGCACCGGGACCACCTCCAGGTCCAGCACCTGGTCCACGGCCTGGTTGGTCACGTCCACGTAGGCCACGAGCCCGTCGATCGGGTGCGCCCACGCCGAGTCCTCCTCGTGCTCCTGCAGGAACGCGAGCCCACGCAGCATGCGCCGGCCCTTCTCCTCCGGGTACTCGAACACCCCGGCGGACAGCGGCGCCACCCGCACCTTCTCCACGGGCAGGTTGCGCTTCTGCAGCGCGGCCAGCCAGCGCTCGTCCGTGGAGAGGATCTGCTCCACCATCTCGAACTCCTCCTCGAGCACCGGCAGCTCCCCGGTCTCGGAGGTGTCCAGCTCGGTCACGCTCTCCACGCGGCGGGCGGTCGCGGAGACGACGACGTCCTTGGCGGGTCCCCCGGCGACGTCGAGCAGGAACACGCGGAACCTGCGGTCCGCCGGCGCGTCCGCGGGTGTGCCCCGGGCGGGCTCGACGAGGCCCAGGTACGCCATGCGCGCCGTCTCGGGGAAGTGCCCGGCCTCTTCCAGGACCTCGCGCACCACCCGGATCTCCTCGAGGCTTTGCAGGGCGTAGGGGCTGGTGGTCTCGTGGGACATGACGGATCCTTTCGTGGCGCCGACACCGCGGCGGGCCGTGACCCGCAGAATGTGTCCCGGATCACTTTTGTTCTACGCTTGTAGAGACTAGGGCGGCCCCCGCCCCGTGACAACCCCCTGACGACCGACGACGCCGCCCGGGCACCGGCCCCACCGCGCCACCGGCGTCGCCCGCAACCCGAGCACCCCCGACCCCCAGGAGGTCCGCAGATGCCCCGAGTGGTGGACCACACCGCCCGCCAGCAGGAGATCGTGCGCGCCGTGCGGCGCGTGCTCGCCCGGGAGGGCTCCTCGGGGATGACCATGCGCCAGGTTGCCGCGGAGGCCGGGTACGCGAACGGCGCCCTCAAGCCGTACTTCGCGTCCAAGGCGGATCTCATCGAGGCCACCTACACCCACGTGTTCGAGCGCACCAACGAGCGCGTGACCCGTGCGGTGGTGGGACGCTCCGGCCTGGCCGCCCTGGAGGTGTTCTGCCGCGAGGTCATGCCCCTGGACGCGGACCGGCTGGACGAGGCCCGCGTGGTCATGACCTTCTGGCAGGAGGCCACCCACGACCCCGTGCGGGCGGAGCACAACCGGCGGTTCATGGCGCAGTGGCGCGAGTCCGTCACCGGGTGGCTGACCGAGGCCCGCGGCGCCGGGGAGCTCGCGGAGGACGTGGACCTCACCCTGTGGGGAGATACCTTGCTGACCTTCCTCCTGGGCACCCAGGTCACCGCCGCGCTCGGCCTGCCGATCGCCTCCCCCGACCTCCTGGAGGCCCAGCTGCAGGGGGTACTCGCTCCCGTGCGCGCCCGTGGCCCAGAGCACGCCGGCGCGCCGTCCCCGCTCGCGTAACCTGCTGGGATGCGTTCCCCTCGCCCGCTTCCCGCGCGCCCCGACGACCACGACGACGGCCCTCCGGCCGGCAGCCGCTACCAGCGCCTTGACAGCGCCGCCGTCCGCGGTTCCGCGGCCACCCTGCAGCGCCGGATCTACGCGCGCTTCCCCCGCCGCAGCCTGTGGGAGGTGGGCGGTGAGCTGATCGCCCTGGTGGACGAGGTGGTCGAGGGCGGCGGCATCAGCCGACGCCGGATCCGCTCGGCCCGGCTGCTCTCGCGGCTCGGCGTGCTGGTGGTGCTGCTGGTCTTCGGCACGGCCATCGCCCTGGCCGCCGCGAGCCTCTGGTCCAACCCCGACGCCCTGGGCCCCGTGGACTGGCTGCCCCTGCTGGAGACCGTGGTCAACGACCTCGTCTTCGCGGGCATCGCCATCTTCTTCCTGCTGGCCGTGCCCCAGCGCATGGAGCGCGCCCGGGTGCTGCGCGTGCTGCACCGGCTGCGCTCGCTGGCCCACGTGATCGACATGCACCAGCTCGTCAAGGTCCCCGAGCGCCTGCCGACCGCCCGTCCGGAGGCCGGGGGCACGACGTCGCCCGCGCACCCCCGCGGCCCAGGTGCCGGTTCCGCGCGGGGCGGCGGAGCGGCGTCGTCGGAGGCGGCGGTGGGTGACGCCCACGGCCGCGGCGCGGGTCCGAGCGGTGACGACGTGCCGCCGGTGGCTGCGGACGGGACCGACGCGGCATCGTCGCCAACGACGGATGAGCGCGGCGGAGAACTGTGGATGACCCGCTCCGAGATGACGCAGTACCTGGACTACTGCACCGAGATGCTCTCCCTGGTGGGCAAGACTGCGGCGCTGTTCGCGGAGGACACCACGGACGGGGACGTGCTGGATGCGGTGGAGGGCATCGAGACCCTCACCTCGGACATGGCGCGGAAGGTGTGGCAGAAGATCGCGATCATCCAGGAGCAGGCGGGCTGATCGCCCGGGATGCGGCCCGCCCGCTCCTGCGGCACGTCAGCCCGGTGGGCCGGCCGCGTGGCGCCGGGCGGACCGGTACGCCGTCGGCGACGCGCACCCCGGGAGGGTCAGGACGCCGGGGTGATGAGCCCCTGCTCCACCATCCAGTCGTAGGCCACGTCCCCCGGCTCCTCGCCGCCCTGGTCCACGCGGGCGTTGAGCTCGCGCATGGTTTCGTCCGTGAGCAGCGGGGAGAGCTGCGCGAACACGTCCTCCAGCTCCGGGTACTGCTCCAGGGTCTCGGTGCTGAACACCGGCGCGGCGTTGTAGGCGGGGAAGAACCCGCGGTCGTCCTCCAGCAGCGTGAGGTCCAGGGTGTCGATGCGTCCGTCCGTGGTGAAGGCCTCGCCGAAGTTGCAGTCCCCGGCGTCCGTGGCGGTGTAGACGGCGCCGGTGTCGTAGACCCCGATGTTTTCGTCCGGCACCCCGTCCGCCGCGCCGCGGTCCAGCCCGTACGCCTCCAGCATGGGGTTCAGCCCGTCCGGGCGGGAGTTGAACTCCGCCTCCACGCAGAACGTGCGCTCGCTCACGGGGAGCTCGGCCACGTCCGAGAACGTCTTGATGTCACCCAGCTCCGCCACGGCCTCGCTGCGCACCGCGAACCGGTAGGTGTTGTTCAGCGGGGCCGGTTCCGCCCACGTGAGCCCGTTCTCCAGGTCCGCGTCCCGCACCGCCTCGTACTGCTTCTGCTGGTCCGCGATCCCCTTCTCGTGGTTGAGGTAGGTGATCCACGCGGTGCCCGTGTACTCGTAGGTCATGTCCGCCTCCCCGGAGAGCATGACCTCGCGGGTGGGCTGGCTGCCGGGGATGTTGGTGAGGTCCGTGACCTCGAACCCGGCGGCCTGCGCGGCGAGCACGGCCATCTTGCCCAGGATGAGCTGCTCCGTGAAGTTCTTGCCCGCCACCTTGAGGTGCGCGTCCTCCGGCAGCCCCTCGATCGGCTGGATGGTGCCCGGTCCGGCCGCGGGCACGTAGGACGAGGCCGGCTGCAGTCCGCAGCCCGCCAGCAGCAGGACCCCGGCCACGGCGGCCACACCCGAGGCGGCACGTCGCCCCCGGCGGCGCGAGCGGTGCCGCCCACCGGGGGACGCCGGGGCCGCGGTGTTCCGGTGCGCGGCGTCGTCGCCGTCCGGGGCGGGAGCGGCCGGGCCCGACGACGCCGCGCCGCCCGGCCACCCGCAGCCGTGGACTTCCGATGCGTGCGTCATGGTCACAGTCCCTTCGGTCGGGCCACGTGCTCGACCACGCGGCCGAGCCAGTCGACGACGATGGCGAGCAGTGCCACCAGCAGCGATCCCACCACGAGGACCTTGGTCAGGTTGAGGTTCACACCGGTGGTGATGAGGATGCCCAGCCCGCCGCCGTTGATGAACGTGGCCAGCGTGGCCGTGCCGACCAGCAGCACGAGCGCCGTGCGGATCCCGGCGAGCATCACGGGGACGGCCAGGGGAAGCTCCACCCGGAACAGCACCGCGGCGGCGCTCATGCCCATGCCCCGCCCGGCCTCCACGAGCCGCTGGTCCACCTGCTGCAGCCCCACCATGGTGTTGCGCAGCACCGGGAGCACGGCGTAGGCCACCAGGGCGATGACGGCCGCGGTGAAACCGAAGCCCACGATGAAGGCCAGCAGCACGATCAGACCGATCGCGGGAGCGGCCTGCCCGATGTTCGCGACCACCATGACCGGCCCGGAGAGCCGCCGGAACGGGCGCCGGCTCAGCAGGATGCCCAGCGGGATGGCGATCACCAGCACGATGGCCGCGGCCACCACCGTGAGCTGCAGGTGCTCCACGGTGTAGTCCCAGAGGTTTGCCGGGGCCAGAGTGGTCCGCTCCGTCTCGCTCAGGTCGCCGAAGGCCAGGTAGGACCACAGGCCCACGATCGCCAGGAGCACCACGACCAGCTGGATCCACAGTGCGCGCATGCCCCCGCTCGTGAGGGTCTCGGCCTCGGCCCGGGCGGCATCGGGGGCCTGAGTCGTGGCGCTCATGCCCGCCCGCCCCGGACCTCGGGAGCGGCACCCTGCTCGGGCCCTGCGGGGCCTCCGTGCGCCGGGTCTCCGTGGCCGGGGGACGGCGTGGCGCTCACCGAGGGGTCCGCGTCGCTGCCCTCGGCGGTCGCCTCGCCCTCCCCGGCGGGAGCTCTGCCGTGCCCGACGGGTGCTTCGCCCGGTGCCGCGGCGTGAGATCCGGCGGCTGCGGGCTCGGAGGTGGAGGCGGTGAACTGCGCCGTGTTCGCTCCCTCGGGGCTCTCGGAGTCCTTTCGGGCCGCGGACTGGGATGCGGAGATCGCGTCCATGATGGTCGCGATGGTCACCAGGCCCACCAGGCGGCCCCGGCGGTCCACCACGAGCGCACTGCCCGTGCTGCCCATGAGCATCGCATCCAGGGCGTCGTGGAGCGTGGACTGCGCCGTCACCAGGGGGAGGGTGGGGTCCGCCGCGGCGGGCAAGGTCCGCAACCGCTCCACCTGCCGGCGGGACAACCACTGCACGGGCCGTCCGGAGGAATCCGTGAGCACCACGTTCTCCTCTCCCGCGGCCACCATGCCCGCCAGCACGTCAGCGGGTGCGGTGTCCGCCGCGGCCACGTGGGCGTCTGCCAGCTCCACCTCACCCACCCTGCTCAGGGTGAGCTGCTTGAGGCCCGCGCCGGAACCGATGAAGCTCTCCACGAAGTCGTCCGCGGGATTGGCCAGGATCCGCTCCGGGGAGTCGTACTGCACGAGCCGTGCCCCCTCGTCGAACACGGCAATCCAGTCCCCGAGCTTCACGGCCTCGTCGAAGTCGTGGGTCACGCACACGATGGTCTTCTGCAGCTCGGCCTGGATGTTGAGCAGCTCGTTCTGCAGCCGCTGACGGGTGATGGGGTCCACGGCTCCGAAGGGCTCGTCCATGAGCAGCACGGGCGGGTCCGCCGCGAGCGCCCGGGCCACTCCCACACGCTGCTGCTGGCCGCCGGAGAGCTCCTTGGGGTAGCGGTCCCGGTAGGTGTCCGGGTCCAGGGAGACGAGTTCGAGCAGCTCGTCCACGCGGCGCGCGATGCGCTTTCTGTCCCACTTCAGCATCTTGGGGACCAGGGCGATGTTCGCCCCCACCGTCATGTGCGGGAACAGCCCACCGGCCTGGATGACGTAGCCGATGTTGCGGCGCAGCTTGTCACCGTCCATGCCCGTGACGTCGTCCCCGTTGATCACGATGCTGCCGCTCGAGGGCTCGATGAGCCTGTTGATCATCTTCAGCGTGGTGGTTTTGCCGCACCCGGAGGGGCCCACGAGCATGACCACGCTGCCGGCCGGGATCTCCAGGGTGAGACCACCCACCGCGGGCTTCTTCTGGCCCGGGTACCGCTTGGTGACCTGCTGCAGAAGGATGGCGGCACCGCTCACGGACTGCTCGCCGGTTGCTGCTGCTGACTGTTCAGACACGGATACCTCGCGGAGTGGTGAGTCGACCGATGAGCACGAGCGCCAGGTCGAGGATGACGGCCAGGACGATCACACCCACCACGCCCACGACGACCGACTCGAAGGCATTGGCACCTCCCAGCCGGGACAGGCCCGAGAAGATGAATCCGCCCAGTCCCGGGCCGAGGGTGTAGGCGGCCACGGCGGCAATGCCCATGACCATCTGCGCGGAGACCCGGATGCCCGCCATGATCACCGGCCAGGCCATGGGGATCTCCACGGTGAGCAGGGTGCGCAGCTGGCTCATGCCGATCCCGCGCGCGGATTCCCGCACGGCGCCGGGGATCCCGCTGAGTCCCACCACGGCGTTGCGCAGGATGGGCAGGGTGGCGAAGAACGTCACCACGATCACGGCCGGGGTGACGCCGAAGCCGAACGGTGCGATGAGCAGCCCGATGAGCGCGAAGGACGGGATGGTGAGCCCCACGGCGGAGACCCCGTTGGCGATCCCCGAGGCCGTGGAGCTGCGGTAGACCAGCGCGGCGATGACCACCGCCAGCACCGTGGCCAGCACCAGGCACTGGACCACCAGGCTGAAGTGCTGCCAGGACGCGAAGAGGATCTCCTCGCGTCTCTGGGTGATGAAGTCCCACATGGGTGTACCGGCTCCTCGGATCGGCGCGGAACCGGCGTTCGACGCAGCGGGCCGTGGCCCCGCCGCGGACTGCCGGCTCGGTGCCGGCAGGAGCCGTCTCTCGCTCTTCGATCGTAGGTGCATTCGCATCTTTCGGGACCACGCCGCGCCGCACCCCGCGGGTTCGGCCCGCACCCGGCGCGACTCCAGCGTGGTTCTCCGAGCCACCGTGCCCCCGCGCCTCCGCACCGGGGCCGAGCCGAGCGGCGTCGTGCGCGTCCCGCTGTCAGCGGAACCCGCCGCCACGATCTTGCAGGCTTCGGGAGCGCGGTGCCACAGTAGAAGTCATCACCCGATAGAAAGGACCCTTAGCAATGTCTGACCTGTCCGGAAAGAAGATCCTCCTCCTCGTGAACAACCAGGGCGTGGAGCAGGACGAGCTGAAGGTGCCCGCCGACAAGCTGCGCGCCGACGGCGCGGAGGTCACGGTGGCCGCCCCCGAGTCCGGCGAGGTGAAGTCCCTCGTGGGCGACTGGGACCTCGGCGAGACCTTCCCCGTGGACGCGACCATCTCCTCCGTGGACGATGCCGCGTACGACCTCCTGCTGCTGCCCGGCGGCACCCTGAGCGCGGACTCCTTGCGCCTGGACGAGGACGCGCAGAAGATCGCCAAGGCCTTCGCCTCCTCCGGGCGCCCGGTGGCCTCCATCTGCCACGGCCCGTGGCTGCTCGTGGAGTCCGGCCTGGTGGACGGCAAGACCCTGACCTCCTACCAGTCGGTCAAGACGGACATCGTCAACGCCGGCGGCAGCTGGGTGGACGAGCAGGTGAAGGTGTGCCCCGCCAACGGCTGGACGCTCATCACCTCCCGCAACCCCGGTGACCTGGACGCGTTCGTGGGCGCCATCGAGGACCAGCTCACCGCCTGATCCGCGCCCCTTCACACCGCACGACGACGGCGGGCTCCACCTTCCCGGTGGGGCCCGCCGTTCGCGTGGGTCAGGTGGTTGCGAGGGTCAGCGGCCCAGCACGTTCCTCAGCGCACCCAGGATCAGGGTCACAGACTCCAGGGACGCGTTCGGGCCCATGAGCCCGATGCGCCACACGGTGCTCGCGTACTCCTTCACGCCGGGGCCGATCTCGATGTTGTAGGTCTCCAGCAGCTCCTTGCGGACCGCGGCGGAGTCCACGCCCTCCGGGACCTTTACGGTGGTCAGCTCCGGCAGGCGGTGGCCCTCACGGGCGAAGAGCTCCAGGCCCATCTCCTGCAACCCGTCCTGCAGCGCACGGCCCGCGGCCTCGTGACGCTCGCGGACGGCGTCGAGACCTTCGGCCAGCACGCGGCGCAGACCGGCCTCCAGGGAGGCGACCATCGCGACCGGCGCGGTGTGGTGGTAGGTGCGGGTGGCCCCGGAGGCCTCCCCCACGTAGCCGCCCAGCATCCCGAGGTCCAGGTACCACGAGCGGGGCTTGTCCACGCGGCGCTCCCACGCCCGGTCCGACACCGTGAACGGCGCCAGGCCGGGGGCCACGCCCAGGCACTTCTGGGTGCCCGCGTAGCCGATGTCGATGCCCCACTCGTCCGCCTTCAGCTCGATCCCGCCGATGGACGTCACGGCGTCCACGAGGAGCAGGGCGTCACCCTTGAGCGCGCCGAGGGCGGCGATGTCCGAGCGGACACCCGTGGAGGTCTCCGCGTGCACCGCCGCGATGATCTTCGGGGACGGGTGCGCCGCGGCCACCTTCTCAGGATCCACGGGCTCGCCGAACGGGAAGTCCACACGGGTCACCTCGGCACCGCAGCGGGCGGCGACGTCGCACATGCGCTCCCCGAACAGGCCGTTGACCGCGATCACCACGGGGTCCCCCGGGTTCACGAAGTTCACAAATGCCGCCTCCATGCCCGCGGAGCCGGTGGCGGACAGCGGCAGGGTGCGGCGGTTCTCGGTGCCCCACACCTTCCGCAGCCCGTCGCACGCGCTGTCCATGACCGCGAGGAACTGCGGGTCCAGGTGGCCCAGCAGCGGGCGCGCGAGCGCCTCGGTGGCCTCCGGGTACGGGTTGGTGGGGCCGGGACCGAACAGGTGGCGGACGGTCATGATCTCGCTCATGGAAGGGTCTCCTGACTGCGCCGGCCTCGCTCGAGTTCTCGCGAGGCGGTGTCCGCGGGAGAACCGGCGGACGGCGGCGCGCTGTGGTGTGCGGGGCCACCTCCAGAGTAGAGCCAGATCACAGCCCACGCGATGACCGGCCGTTTCCCGCCCCGGCCACTCGCTCGCGCTTCTGCGGTCGAACCGCTTCACCCCGGCGCTCTCGTGCCGTGCTTTCCGCCCGACGACGCCGCGGGGCTCAGCCGGCCAGCTCGGCCCGCCGCTGGCGCAGCTCCCGTTCCGCGAATCGCAGGGGGGACCCGTGGAACGGCAGGGCCTCGAGGTCGACGGTGCTCGCGGCTTTCAGCGCCAGCGCGTTCGCCGAGTGGGCCGCGCGCTCCGGCAGCCCGATGGCACGGGCGAAGGCGGCCCAGTGACGCGCCCGAAGGTTCTCTACCCGCCCGTCCACGGGCAGCGCCTGCGTCCTGTCGTCGTAGAGGAGCGTGCAGGGCACGTCGTAGACGGGGGCCACCTCGAACCGTCCGCCGGTGCCCGCAAGCACCGAGACGTTCTTCGCGTGGAGATCGCCGTTGCCGGTCAGCCACGAGAACACGAACTGGAGGTAGAGGTTCCTGGTGGCCACCAGGGGAGCCGCCGTCGTATCCGCGAGCGAGCGCACCACCTCCTCCGAGGTGAGGGTGTACTTCGCCGCCGGAGCCAGCCCGATGACCTGGCACGCGTCCTCCGCGGCGATGCGGGACCAGCTGCCGTCGCGGAATGTCCGGTCGAACCGCTCCACCATCAGCCCGGCAACGCCATGACGGTCCACCACGGTCTGCGCCGGGGCCACCGGGATCCTGAGGTGCCTCGCGGCGGTGAGGTGCAGTGCCTCGTTGGCGACGAGATGGGGGTGGTCCGGGGGATCCAGTTTGAGGATGTAGCGTTTCTCCGCCGCGGCCACGGGGGCGGTGAGCATCGACGCGCTGGCCTTCTCCTGGACCCCCGGCAGGGCGTGGAGGTCCAGAGCGGTGGCGAGTCGTGAGAAGTCGACGTCCTGCAGGTGAGCCGTGTCGACCAGTGGGTCGGGCTCGGCCGGAGGGGTTCCCGCGGGAACCACCTGGACGTCCCCCGGGGCATCGGCCCCCACGGCCATGAGCAGGGAGAGCTCGTCGTCAGGACTCGTCTTGATCGCGTTGCGCAGGACGGTCAGACGGTGACCCTCCGGCAGCAGACCCGCGAAGAACGAGGGCACCCCGCCCGATGCCGTGGTCACGGGAGTGTCCAGAACGGGCAGCGTCGTCGCCACCGGAGGGCCTCCCAGCGAGCGGTACTGCTCGTCGTAGGTGAACACGGTGCTCGCGGCGTCACCCCGTTCCAGTCGTGCCGCCAGCCGTCCGGCCTTGTAGACATCCGCTGCGGCGACCGAGCGCAGGCGCTGCACGTCCGCCGTCATGCCACGCTCACCCGCAGACCAAGCACGCCGGCGGTGGCGACGAGGGCGGCCACCGTGGGGTTGCCCCGTCCCGTCTCGATGGCGCGCACCGTCCTCTCGGAGACGCCCGAGAGGTCCGCGAGGTCTTTCTGGGTGAGACCCGCCTCCCGGCGTGCCCGCCGGATGGCCTCGCCCGGTTCCACGATCCCCTGCATCAGTCTCTCCCTCCGGCAAGAAATTGCCGATATCGGTTCATAAAACCTCATTGTGCCGCCGAACCCCGAGAACCGGCAAGATGTTGCCTTTCTGGGCTCCACGGCGTCGTCGAACTCACCCAAGGCGGATTATCGGCAGGATGCTGCCGCTCTGGGCAGGAAGCTCAGCGCGAGAACCACGGCCGCCACGATGAGCCCCAGGATGCACAGCACCGCGCCGTTCCACCCCGCGGCGGTGAAGGGGACGCCCACCGCGTAGCCGAGCACCGACGATCCCCCGTAGTAGAACAGCGTGTACAGCGAGGACGCCTGCGCCCGACCCTCCGTGGCGAGGGCGGGGACCCACCCGTTGGCCACGGAGTGCGCCGCGAAGAACCCGGCCGTGAACACGAGCAGCCCCGCCACGACCACCGGCAGCCACGGCACGGCGGTGAGCAGCAGTCCGCCGAGCATCACCAGGGCGGAGTCGAGCAGCACGGGCTTCCGACCGAATCGCCCCGCGAGGCCCCCGGCCCGGGCGGAGGACCACGTGCCGGAGAGGTAGGCCAGGAACAGCACCGAGATCACGCTCTGCGGCACGTTGTACGGGGCCTCGCCCAGGTGGAAGCCGATGTAGTTGTAGACGGCCACGAACCCACCCATGAGCAGGAAGCCCTGCAGGTAGAGGGTCAGCAGGCGGGGGTCCTTGAGGTTGGTCCACAGGTGGTCCAGCAGTCCGTGCTCGCCCGTGATCTTGACGGGTTGGGCCGTGAAACCGCGCTGCCGTGGGGCGAGCAGGATGAAGACGACGGCGGCGGCCGCCGCGATCAGGGCAACCACCGACGTGCCCACGCGCCAGCCGAAGAAGTCCGCGAGGGGTGCGGCCACGATCCTGCCGGAGAGCCCGCCGAGGCTCGTTCCGGAGATGTAGGTGCCCGCCGCCGCTGCTCCGTGGCGCGAGCTGACCTCCTCCGCGAGGTAGGCCATGGCCACCGCCGGGATGCCACCCAGGGCCACGCCCTCCACGAAGCGCAGGGCCACGAGGGACTCGAACGTGGGCATGAGCCCCACGAGCACACCGAGCACCGTGGCCGCGCTCACCGCGGCGACCATCGTGCGACGTCGCCCCCACCGGTCGGAGACCAGGGACCACGGGATCACACCCACCGCCAGGCCCATGGTGGCGGCGGAGACGGCGAGTGCCGACTGGGCGGCGTCCACGTGGAGGTCCTCGGCGAGGATGGGGAGCACGCCCTGCACGGAGTACAGCTGCGCGAACGTGGCCACCCCCGCGCACAGCAGCGCCACGAGGATCCGCCGGTACCCCGAGCTGCCCTTCTCGTAGCCCTCCCACGCTGTGCGCGACGATCCCATGCTCGAAGCCACCTTCTGCTCGCCGACGATCCTCTGCCCCGGGCACCACGTGGACGTCCGTGCTCCGCGCGGCCCCCGCCAGGCTACGCCCGGACGACGCCGCCCGGGTCAAGGAGGCGACCGTGCGGCGTCGCCCGCACGGCCCCCGAGCACGACGGCGCCCGCACCCTCCCGTGGTGGGTTCTAGCGATCCCCGCAACACCCTGAATTTCAGGGAGTTGCGGGGATCGTGTTGTCAGATGAGTTGAAGGTGGCGTTTTTCCAGGCGCTGGAACGTGGGGATGGCAGCATCACAGTGGCTGCTCGCGATGTTGGTGTGAACCGGA
>NZ_JASDCY010000017.1:0-47202 GCF_030407675.1 Kocuria sp. APC 4018
TGTGCCGCGGTCACCGAAAGGTTTCCCCCACCCATGACGTCACGTCACTCCCGCGTGCGCCCTGAGCGCCGCATTCCCCCCGTCACCTCCCACGGTCCCGGCGCGTCCCGTGCCGCGAAGCACGTTGCCGACGCCGCGCCGTCGCCGTTCGGTGTGCTCGGGGCCGCCGCGCGCCGTACCGTCCTGCCGCTCGCGGTCACGGCCGCCCTGGTGCTCACCGCGCAGCCGGCCAGCGCGGCCCCCGCCGCGCCTGCCGGCGGGCCGGACTCCCCCACCACGACCGTGCCCTCGGATCCCCCCACCGAGTCCGACCGCGTGATCGTGAAGTTCAAGGACACCGCGGCCCCCGACGCCAGCAAGGAGAAGGTCGTGGAGGCCGCCTCCGAGGAGGCCCTGGACGGCGCGAAGGCCCCGGACGTCACCCAGCGGGTCAAGACCACCGTGGCCCAGGCGGACGTGCTGGAGCTGGACCGTGAGCTGGACGAGGCCGAGCAGAAGGAGCTCGTGGCGCAGATCGAGGCGGACCCGGCCGTGGAGTACGCGGAGGCCGACCGTCTGGCGTCCACCTCGTGGGTCCCCAACGACGTGTACACGAACTTCCAGTGGAGCCTGTGGCCCCAGCAGGGCGGAGTGAGCTTCACCCAGGCGTGGGACATGTCCCGCGGCAACGGCCAGACCATCGCGGTGCTGGACACCGGCATCACCTCCCACGGCGACCTCAACGCGAAGGTGGTGCCCGGCCGCGACTTCGTGAGCGACACCTACCTCTCGCGCGACGGCAACGAGCGTGACTCCAACCCGAGGGACGAGGGCGACTGGAGCGGCGCGGGTGAGTGCTCGCCGTCCGCGAGGAACTCGTCCTGGCACGGCACCCACGTGGCCGGCCTCGCCGCCGGGCAGTCCAACAACGGCGCGGGAATCACCGGCGCCGCACCGGGAGCCAAGATCCAGCCGGTGCGTGTCCTGGGCAAGTGCACCAACGGGTATGTCTCGGACATCGCCGATGCCGTGGCCTGGTCGGCCGGGGCCCCTGTGGCCGGAGAGCCCGCCAACCCGAACCCCGCCACGGTCATCAACCTGTCCCTTAACTACCCCGGGCAGTGCGGTGCCACCATGCAGAACGCCATCAACACCGCCGTGAACCGGCGCGTGCCGGTGGTGGCCGCCGCCGGCAACTCCGCGATCAACGCGGGCGGCACCGCCCCGGCGAACTGCGCCAACACGATCGTGGTGGGCGCCGCCGACAACAACGGCAACACCGCCAGCTACTCGAACACGGGCGCCGTGGTGGACGTGCTGGCACCGGGCGGAACCAGCCAGTACCCCATGCTCTCCACGGTCAACTCGGGCACCCGCGGCCCGGCGGGCGCCACGTACGGCAACATGATGGGCACCTCCATGGCCACCCCGCTGGTCTCCGGCACCGTGGCCCTGATGAAGCAGCGCGATCCCTCGATCACGCCCGCCCGCGTGGAGCAGATCCTGAAGTCCACCGCGAGCGGCCGGATGGGATCCCTGAACCTGAACCCGGCCGCCGCCGTGCGCGCGGTCGTTCCCGCCGGCGGCTACACCACGTCCGGTGGCATCGGCGCCAAGTGGCGCTCCACGGGCGGTGCCGCCAAGTGGGGCAACCCGGTCTCGAGCGAGGCGGACGCCGCCAACGGCGGTCGCTACCAGGAGTTCTCCAAGAACGGCCGCAAGACCACCATCTACTGGAGCTCGGCCACGGGCGCCCACATCCTGGAGAACGCCACCCTGGTGGGCAAGAAGTTCGTCTCGGCCGGCCGGGAGCGCGGCTACGGCTACCCCAGCACCGACGAGATGCGTGTCTCCGGCGGCGCCTACCAGGTGCACCGCAAGGGCTCCGCGCAGACCAAGGTGCTGTGGAGCCAGGCCACCGGCGCACACGCGGTGAAGGAGACCGGAGCCATCGGCAAGGCATGGAAGCGAGCCGGGCTCGAACGCGGCTGGGGCTGGCCCGCCACGGACGAGTACACGTCCAACGGGGTGGTCCACCAGCGCTTCTCCAACGGCGTGACCGCCCACTGGACCCCCCAGCGCGGAGTGTGGACCACGCGCTGACGGTCCCCTCGCCGCAGCTGCGCTGACACGAACGACGGGCGGTTCCCCTCTGGGGAGCCGCCCGTCGGCGTCTCGGGAACGGCCTGCCGCTCCAAAAGGCTGGGCACGTGTGGCCCACGCGTTGCGGGGGCCCAGCTGTGACGCATCCTCGGTGAGGTCGTGCAGGTCCACGGCCGACGACGCCGCTCGCACCGGCTCGCAGGCCGGTCACCTCAGCGCGGCCGCGTCTCCCAGAACGCCACCGCGCTCGCGGCCGCCACGTTGAGGGAGTCCACGCCGTGGCTCATGGGAATGACCACGTGGCGGTCCGCGTGGTGCAGGGTCGCAGCACCCAGGCCCTGGCCCTCGGTGCCCAGGACCAGCGCCAGCTTCTCCGGCTGCTCGGCGGCCAGGGCGTCCACCGTGACGGCGTCGTCGCTCAGGGCCAGCGCCGCGGTGAGGAACCCGGCGTCCTTGACCCGCTGCAGGTCCGCGGTCCAGTGCTCCAGGCGCACCCACGGGACCTGGAACACCGTGCCCATGGAGACCCGCACCGCACGCCGGTAGAGCGGGTCGGCGCAGCGCGGGGTGACCAGCACGGCGTCGACGTCCAGGGCCGCGGCCGAGCGGAAGATCGCCCCCACGTTCGTGTGGTCCACGATGTCCTCAAGGATGGCCACGCGCCGCGCGGAGGCCAGTACGGATTCCAGGGGCAGCGGTGCCGGCCGGTGCATCGCGGCCATCGCCCCGCGGTGCAGGTGGAAGCCGGTGATCTGCTCGAGCACCTCGTCCGTGCCCACGTACACGGGCACGTCGTGGGACTCCAGCACGTCGCGGAGCCCGTCCACCCACTTCTCCGCCATGAAGAAGGACCGCGGCCGGTGACCGGCGTCCAGGGCGCGGCGCAGCACCTTGGAGGACTCCGCGAGGTACAGCCCACGCTCGGGCTCCAGTTTCCGGCGCAGGGACACGTCCGTGAGGCTCGTGTAGTCGGCCACGCGGGGATCGGCGGGGTCGCTCAGCTGGACGAGACGCTCGGACAGGGGTGCGGGTGAGGTCACGGGTCTTCCTGGGGTGTCGGGGTCGGGGTTCGTGCCGGTGCGTGCCGTGCGTGGACCTGGACGGTGCGTGGGATCCGGGAGGGCCTGAGACGGGCCGACCCGACGCGGCGGGCTCAGAGTACGGTCGGGGGTGCGTCAGAGCAGGTTGGACACCATGTTCGCCAGGGCCACGAGCCCCAGGACCACGATCACCGTGCGCAGCACCACCGGGGGCATCCGCTTGCCGATCTTCGCCCCCAACCACGAGCCCACGGTGGAGCTCACGGCAATGAGCAGCACGACCCACCAGTTGATGCGGTCGAACGCGAGCAGCACGTAGGAGATCGCGGCCACGATGTTCACCGCCGCCACCAGGGCGTTCTTCACGGCGTTCGCGGACTGCAGCGGCGCGAGCAGGAACACGCCCAGGATGCCCACGAGCAGCACGCCCTGCGCGGCCACGAAGTACCCGCCGTAGATCCCCGCCAGGAACACGAGCACGTACAGGACCGCGGGCTGCCGGGAGCCGTCCACCTGCAGGGACGACGCCGCCGTGCCCGCCTGGGCGGGGACGGCGGCGTCGGGCTGGGCCGACGATGCCGCCGTGCCCCTCTCGGCGGGGACAGCGGCGTCGTGCTCCGGGGCGCCCTGAGCGGCCCCCGACGTGCTCGCCTGGCGCTCCTTGCGGGCGCGCACCACGGCTTGCAGCCGCGGCTGGAAGACCACGAACAGCAGGGCCACCACGATCAGGACCGGGGCGACCACCTCGAAGACCTCTTCGGGCAGGTGCAGCAGCAGCACGGCGCCGATCACGCCGCCCACCACCGAGCACGGCAGGAGCTTGAGCAGCGTGCGCTTGAGCCCGCGCAGCTCGCTGCGGTAGCTCCACGCCCCGGTGAGGTTGCCCGCGATCAGGCCCATGGCGTTGGACATGGACGCCGTGACCGGGGGAACCCCCATGGTCACGAGCACGGGGAACGTCACGAGGGTGCCGGAGCCCACGATCGTGTTGATCGTCCCGGCCCACAAACCGGCGACGAGGATGAGCAGGACCTGCCACCACTCGAAGCCCACGGTTCCGCCGGCGCCGAAGACCTCGGCCGGCACGGACGCGGCTGACAGCGCGATCACGAGCGGCTCAGCGGGCGAACGCCGCGTACCGGTCGCCCACCTTGACGAGCTTGAGCGGCATGTCGAACGTCTCGGACAGGTTCTTCTGGGTCATCACACGGCCCACGGGCCCCGCGGCCACCACCCGGCCCTCGCGCAGCAGCAGCGCGTGCGTGAACCCGTCCGGGACCTCCTCGAGGTGGTGGGTCACCATGACCATGGCCGGCGCGGCCTCGTCCCGGGCCAGCTCGTCCAGGCGCTGCACGAGCTTCTCGCGCCCGCCCACGTCCAGCCCGGCGGCGGGCTCGTCCAGCAGCAGCAGCTCCGGGTCCGTCATCAGCGCACGGGCGATCAGCACGCGCTTGCGCTCACCCTCGGAGAGGGTGCCGTAGCTGCGGTCCCGCAGCTCTGTGAGTCCCCACGTGGCGAGCAGCTCCTCGGCACGCTGGATGTCGGCGTCGTCGTACTCCTCGCGCCAGCGCCCGGTGACCCCGTAGGCCGCGGTGAGGATGACGTCCCCCACGGTCTCGGCGTGCGGGATCTGGCCCGCCAGCGGGGCGGAGCTCAGGCCGATGCGCGGACGCAGCTCGAACACGTCCACCGCGCCCAGGATCTCGTCCAGGATGTCCACCATGCCGGTGGTGGGGTGCAGCCGGGCCGCGGCGATCGACAGCAGCGTGGACTTGCCCGCCCCGTTGGGGCCCAGGATGACCCAGCGCTCGCCGTCCTGCACGGTCCAGTTCACGGAATCCAGCAGGGTCTTCGCACCGCGGACCACCGAGACGTCCGCCACTTCAAGAACTGAGCTCATGACGGCCACTCTAGTGCCCGTGACCAGTACGTCCCCAGATCGGCGCACCGGCGCGGGGCCACCGGACAGGACGCGCGGCTCACAGGTCCAGGAAGAACCGCAGGGCGTCCAGGTTGGGGATGTTGATCTGCGTGTCCGCCACGTCCTGCAGGGCCGGCTTGGCACGGTAGGCCACGGACAGCCCGGCCGCACGGGCCATGTCCACGTCGTTGGCGCCGTCGCCCACCACCAGGACGTCCTCGGGTGCGATCTCCAGTTCACGGGCCCACTGCGCGACGATCTCCGCCTTGGCGGCGCGGTCCACCACCGGCCCGCCGACACGACCCGTCAGCTGCCCGTCCTCCACCTCGAGGCCGTTCGCGGCCCAGCGCGTCAGCTCCAGGGAGGCGGCCAGCGGGGCGAGCACCTGCCGGAAGCCTCCGGACACGGCGGCCACCGCGTGCCCCTCCCGCAGCAGCGTGCGCACGAGCGCCTGGGCCCCCGGGGACAGCCGCACGGCGTCGGCGACGTCGTCGATCACCTCTGAGGACAGGCCCGCCAGGACGGCCACCCGTTCGCGAAGGGACTGCTCGAAGTCGATCTCCCCGCGCATGGCGCGCTCGGTGATCTCCGCGACCTCCGCCTCGCGCCCGGCATGGGCGGCGAGCAGCTCGATGACCTCCTGGCGGATCAGCGTGGAGTCCACGTCCAGGACCACGAGCTTGCGGCGGGACTGCTCCGTCCACCGGGCCTCCACCACGTTGAGGTCCACCCCGGGGACGCTCTGCCGACGCGGATCCGGCTGCAGGGCGCGCCGCAGGGCGGCCGGGTCCTCGGTCTCCACCGGGATGGTCAGGGCGTTGTACCCCTCCACGTCCGCGGCCCGGTCGTCGGACGCGGTGCCGGTCACACGCACCCAGGTGGGCGAGTCCACGGTCACTCCGGCGCGCTGCAGGAGGTCCACCACGGCCTGCGTGGCTTCATCGTCCGGGGACACGGCAAGGGCGACGACGGCACAGTTCTGGGGCATGGCCGCAGTGTATCGGCCACCCGGCGGGGCGCACAAAGACCGCGGGGGGCGCTGCTCAGGCCTGGTGCCCCTCCCCTGCCCGGTGCCGGCCGGGGGTTCCCACCCGGGAGGGCCACCAGGACCGGGGCCCGATGTCCAGCACCAGGGCGGGCACCAGCAGGGAGCGCACCACCACGGTGTCCAGCAGCACCCCGACCGTGACGATGACCGCGAGCTGCACCAGGAACAGGATGGGCAGAACCGCCAGGGCGGCGAACGTGGCGGCGAGCACGATGCCCGCGGACGTGATGACCCCGCCCGTGGTGATGAGCCCGGCCAGCACGCCCGCGCGGTGCCCCGCGGTCACCACCTCCTCGCGCACGCGGCTCATGAGGAAGATGTTGTAGTCGATCCCCAGCGCCACCAGGAACACGAACCCGAACAGCGGCACCGTGGGATCCGCCTGGTTGAGGTCCAGCAGCTCGAACACCAGGGTGGAGATGCCCAGTGCCGCCAGGAAGGACAGCACCGTGGTGGCGATCAGCAGCACGGGCATCATCACGCTGCGCAGCAGCACCATGAGGATCAGCAGGATGACCACCAGGATGATGGGGATGATCACCGCGCGGTCCCGTTCCGAGGCCGCAATGGTGTCCACCTGGACCGCGGTGGTGCCTCCCACGGCGGCCTCCGGAGTGATCCCGGCGAGCTCCCCGCGCAGCCGCTGCACCGCCGCCTGGGCCTCCTCGGAGTCCGAGGCGGAGGTCAGGGTGGCCTGGATCAGCACGTCCCCCTGGCTCACGGTGGGCTCCACCCCCGCGAACGGACCGCCCTGCGGAGCGGGGTACGGAAGCGTTCCGCTCGGAGAGTCGTTCGCCGCGAAGGCCACCGAGGCGACGTCGTCGTCCCCGGCAAGGTGCTGGGCCACCTCGTCGGCCTCGGACTGCGGGGCGATGACGTACACAGGGTCCCCTGAGCCGCCCGGGAAGTGCTGCTCCAGGACGGCGGTGCCGTCCCGGGCCTCGGACTCCCCCAGCACGAACTCGGACTCTGGTACGCCGCCCGCGTCCAGCTGGGTGGCACCCAGGGCGGCCACACCGAGCAGCACGGTGCACACGATCCACACCGCCCGCGACTTCCGGTCCACCAGTCGGGCCACAGCGGGCCACAGACCCTGGTGGGAGTAGGGGTCCATGGCCTGCTCGTGCGCCTCGGGGTTCTCGTCCACGCGCGGCATCCTGGGCCACAGGGCCACGCGGCCGAAGATCGCGAGCAGCGCCGGAAGCAGGGTCAGCCCGGCGAGGATCGCGAAGACCACGCCGATGGCGGTGGCGGGACCCACCCCGCGGTTGGAGGTGAGCTCCGAGAACAGCAGGCACAGCAGACCGGCGATCACGGTGGTCCCGGAGGCCAGCACCGCGGGAACGGTGCCCTTCCAGGCGATCCGCGTGGCGGTCCAGCGGGACGGCGTGGTGTGCAGTGCTTCACGGAAACGGGCGGTGTAGAGCAGTCCGTAGTCGGTGGCCGCGCCGATCACGATGATCGACATGATGCCCTGCGTCTGCCCGCTCAGGGCGATCAGACCGCGCTCCGCCAGGAAGTACACCGCGAGGATCGCTCCGCACAGCGCGGCCACGCTCGTGAGCAGCACCAGGAACGGGAGCAGGGGCGAGCGGTAGACAATCACCAGGATCACCAGCACCGCGAGCAGCGCCACCCCCAGCAGCAGCCCGTCGATGCCAGCGAACGCCTCGGACAGGTCCGCCACGAGACCCGCCGGGCCGGTCACGGCCACGGTGAGTCCCTCCGGGGTGTTCTGGGCGAGCTCGTCGCGCAGCTCGGCGACCACGTCGCCCGTCTCCGCCTCGGCATCCACGAGCACGACCACCTCCACCGCGCGCCCGTCCTCGGACGGGATGGGCGGTGAGACCTCCAGGACGTCCGGCACGCCCGCGAGGTCCTGGGTGGCCGTGCCGATCGTCCCCAGCTGCGCCCGGGTGATCTCACCCTGCGACTCCATGACCACGATGGCGGGGATGCCGTCCGAGTCGCGGAACTCCCCCAGCCGGTCCTGCACCTGTGTGGCCTGCGAGTCCACGGGCAGGAAGTCCGCCTGCGAGTTGGAGGTCACGTCCGAGAGCTTCCCGAACGTGGGTCCGCCCACGCCCATGACGCCCAACCACGCGAGCACGAGCACCACGGGGATCAGCCACCGCAGCCACCCCGGTACGCCGGTGCCACCCCGTGCGCGGCCGACGCCGCGTTCCGGTGCGGATCGCTCCGCCGGGCCGGCGGCAAGGCCGTTGCCCGCGTTCTGCGCGCCCTTATCACCCACCCGCGCGGTGGCGTCCTCCGTTGCGGACAGCGGATGGCCCGTCCTGCTGCTCGGCTCTCTGGGCGGCTGGGGGCTGCTCGGCATGTCTCACCTGGGGTCTCGATGCACGGACGACCGTTCGCGCGCTGCGCTCCGGCCCTGACGACGACGCCGCGGCGCTGCGTGCCGCGGGTCACTGCCCCTCATGCTACGGGTACAGCCGGGCCCTGCCCGGGTATCCGAGCCCCTGGTTGCGAAACAGTCCGTGTGGGCCGTAGTGGGGGCATCCACCGGGGCGCCCGGGTGTCACTATGTATGAAAGCAAATACATGCTCATGCATTCGATGTGCCCTCTCGGCACATCCCTTCTCGAAAGGCCAGCCATGGCTCAGCGACCCTCCCCCGTTCTCCTGCTCACCGGTGGCGCCGTGGCGCTCGCACTGCTGTCCGGGTGTGGATCCACCACGACCTCTGCGGAGCCGGCTCCGAAGGAGAGCTCCCCCGCGTCCAGCTCGTCCACCGAGACGGTCACAGCGCCGTCCTTCGAAGCGCCCCAGCCCACGGACGCGGGCCAGACGCCGGCCGAGGAGAGCACCTCGTACATGGCGGAAGCGGAGACTCCCGCCCCGGAAATGCCCACACCGAGCCCTGCCAAGGACACGACCGGTTCGGGCTCCCAGAGCAGTGACGAAGCGGCGTCCGGCACGAGCGGCGCCACGGCCAAGGGCGGCGTGTCGCAGGACAGCGCCACCCGGAAGGCCTC
Source organism: Kocuria sp. APC 4018 (assembly GCF_030407675.1). NCBI lineage: Bacteria > Bacillati > Actinomycetota > Actinomycetes > Micrococcales > Micrococcaceae > Kocuria > Kocuria sp. APC 4018. Next base: position 9,088 of record NZ_JASDCY010000017.1, read on the forward strand.
CGACTACCTCGCGTTCATGGCTTTCTCCCGGAGCGGTCTGATCGAGCAGCTGGAGTACGAGGGCTTCACCACCCAGGAGGCCACAGCCGCGGTGGACAGCCTGGCCACCAACTACAACGAGCAGGCCGCCAAGAAGGCCAAGGACTACCTCCGGACGTCTGCGTTCTCCCGGAGCGGACTGATCGAACAGCTCGAGTTCGAGGGCTTCACCACCGAGCAGGCCGCCTACGGCGTGGACACCACCAACCCGGACTACATGGCGCAGGCGGCCAAGAAGGGCAAGCAGTACCTGGACATGTCCGGCTTCTCGCGCTCCGCGCTGATCGACCAGCTCGTCTCCGAGGGCTTCACCCCCGAGCAGGCGGCCCACGGAGCCACCGCGAACGGGCTCTGAGTCCGGGCACCGGCCTGCAGAGGAGCACCCAGCGAAAGAACCCCGTTCGACCAGTGGTCGAACGGGGTTCTTCTCTGTGCGCGAGGGGGGACTTGAACCCCCACCCTCTAATACGAGGACTAGCACCTCAAGCTAGCGCGTCTGCCTATTCCGCCACCCGCGCAGGTGTCTGGGCCGGTGAGATCCTGCGAACAGAACCTCCGTGGCCCTCGGCAACGACAGAAAACCTACCACAGTTCGCGGGGCCGTTCGAACCGGGCCCGTCCGGAAACGGGACGACGCCGCACGCGGGGTGCGCGTGCGGCGTCGTGGTCCGCAGAGCTCAGCCGACGAGTGCTGCGGTGCGGGTCACTTCCCGGCCTGGGCCAGGAAGTCCTCGGCCCCGCCCACGAGCTCAACGTGCCCGGACTCCACGTCCGCGGTGACCATCTTCGCGATCTCCTGCGCGAACTCGTTGACGGTGTAGAGCTTGCCCGCAGCCGCTCGACGCTCGTCCAGGGCACCCGGGCGGGCGCGGTTGAGCAGGGTGGCGGTGACGGTGCCCTCGATCATGTCCGCGGAGACCACCACGAAGCTCACGCCCTTCTCGGCCATCTCCGGGACGCGCGCGGTGAGAGTGTCCTCGCCGGCCCGCTTGGACTTCGCCACGGCCTCGTACTCCGGCATGGTCTCCACCTCGTTGATGAAGTGGGCCTGGTGGCTCGTCACGAACACCACACGACCGCCCCGGGGCAGCAGCTCCAGCGCCTCGGTGAGGGTGTCGTTCTGGGCGTCCCGGTTGAGCTTCAGCGCGTAGCCCTCGCCGAGCTCCGTCTCCATGCCGCCGGAGGCGTTGAGGATCAGCACGTCCACGCCGCCGAACTCGTCCTGCGCCGCGCGGAAGAGCCCGCCGCGGGACTCGGGGTCCGTGATGTCCGCCTGCACGGCGATCGCGCGGCCGCCCGCCTCGGTGATCTCCTTGACCACCTTGGTGGCGCGCGGAGCCTTCTGGCGGTAGTTGATCACCACGTTGGCGCCCTGGGACGCGAGGATCTTGGCCGTGTCCGCGCCCACCCCTCGCGACGACCCGGTGATGATGATGGTCTTGCCGGCGACTGAGCTCATGCTGTGACTCCTTAGCGGGGTGGATTCGTGGGGCCCGGTGCGGTGGATCAGTGACCCACTCCGAGCCCGCCGTCTACGGGGATGATAGCGCCGGAGATGTAGCGGGCGTCGTCCGAGGCCAGGAATGTCACGGCCTTGGCCACCTCCTCCACCTCTCCGAAGCGGCCGGCGGGGATCATCGAGAGGTAGTTCTCCGTTACTTCGTCGGAGAGCTCGTCCGTCATGGCGGTGTGGATGTACCCGGGAGCCACCACGTTGGCCGTGACCCCGCGGGAGCTGAGCTCCCGGGTGATGGCCCGGGCCATGCCGACGAGCCCGGCCTTGGACGCCGCGTAGTTGGTCTGCCCGGGAGCCCCGGTGTACCCCACCACGGAGGAGATGAAGACCACGCGGCCCCTCTTCAGGCGCATGAAGCCCTTGGTGGCGCGCTGCACCACGCGGAAGGCCCCGGTGAGGTTGGTGTCGATGACGTCCTGGAAGTCGGCTTCCTTCATGCGCACCAGCAGGTTGTCCTTGGTGATGCCGGCGTTCGCCACGAGCACCTCCACGGGTCCGAATTTGGCCTCGACCTCCTTGAAGGCCGCGTCCACGGAGGCGGAGTCCGTCACGTCCGCGGCCACCGTGTAGGCGCCCTCCGGCCCGTCACCGCCGGAGCGGGAGGTGATGACCACGTTGTCCCCGGCCGCCACGAAGGCCTCCGCGATGGCGCGTCCGATGCCGCGGTTGCCTCCCGTGACGAGCACGGTGCGCGCGGTTGAGGGCTTCTCAGACATGGTGGAACCTTCCGTGGAGGGAGGACGCGGCCGGGTCACCGCATCCAGGGGGGATCAGGACGTCACAGCATCCTAACCGTCCCCTGACCTGGTGGGCTCCCCCCCACTTGGGACCGTACCGCAACGGTGCCACAATGGTCAGCACGCTCCCAGTCAGAGGTGGAAGCGTGACCCCCGGGGACATCCCCCAGGACATCCGCCGAAGGACCGGTTCCCATCACACGTTCCCAGCACCCCACGCACGGCTCCACCGAGGTCCACTCGATCACCTCGGCGGCGGACGCGCACACCACGGACATGTCGCACCGCATGAAGGTCTACGGCGTGCAGATGGCCCTGCGCGTGGCCTGCATCATCGGGGTCTTCCTGATCGACAACCTCACCGTGCGCGTCCTGCTGATCCTGGGGGCCGCGGTGCTGCCGTGGCTCGCGGTGATGCTCGCGAACCGCGGGGCAGACCGGTCGCAGCGCACCGGCTCCGCGTACCGGCCCCCCACGCGCACGGAGCTGCCGACCGTGGCCGAGACGCGGGACGTCTCCCCCGATGCCGGGGACGTGGTGGTGGACGGCGAGTACACGGTGCACCACGCACCCCGGCAGCTGCCGGGCCCCGACCCCTCGGCCACGCGGCGCAACTAGGGTGGAGTGCGCCCTGCCCACCACAGGAAACCCGGAGGAACATCTCACCGTGGACTTCGATCTGCTCGGCTCGCTGGCCCCTGGCTCCACGGGGCACGACGCCGCCGCGTCCGGCCCCGCGGACAGCACACCTCACGCGGTGTGCTCCCGTCGCGGCTGCCGTGCCGCCGCACGCTGGAGCCTGGTGTGGAACAACCCCCGGGTGCACACCCCCGAGCGCCGCAAGACCTGGCTCGCGTGCGACGAGCACCGGGAGCACCTCGCGGACTTCCTGGGCCAGCGCGGCTTCCTCAAGGACGTGGAGCCGTTCGAGCAGCAGCCGACCGGCGGCGTCGAGCCCGGCGCGCAGGCCTCCGTGCCAGACGAGGTCCCCCGCGAGACCGCCCCGGAACCCACCGAGGGCGCGGGCGGCGTCGGCCCCGCGGGGACGGAGCGGCTGGACTGATGCGCAAGTACTCCTTCCTGACCTCCCCCGCCTGGATCGGGTGGTTCGCGCTCACGTGCGTGGCCGCCGTGGTGTGCCTCTACCTGGCGCAGTGGCAGATGTCCCGCAACGACCACCTCGTGGCGGAGAACACCAGGATCACCGAGAACTACGACGCCGCGCCGTACGACGCCGCGCAGGGCACCCCGCTGTTCGCGGACTACGACGAGTCGAAGACGTGGCACCCCGTGACCCTGGAGGGCAGCTACGTGCCCGAGGACACCGTGCTGATCCGCAACCGCCCCCACGACGGCCGGGTGGGCTACGACGTGGTGGTCCCGTTCCGCACCGCCGAGGGCACGGTGGTGGCGGTGGACCGTGGCTGGATCCCCACCGACAACTCCGCGAACGGCATGCCCTCCGCCGTGCCCCCGCCGCCCGGCGGCACGGTGAGCGTCACGGTCCGGCTGCGGCCCTCCGAGGGCACCGTGGACCGCGGGGCGCCCGAGGGCCAGTCCGCGTCCATCGACCTCCCGGTGCTCGGCACCCAGTGGGGCGGGGACGTGGCCACGGAGGGCTACGGAGAGCTCGTCTCCGAAGAGCCCCCCGCCGCGAACACCCCCCAGGCCGCGGAGCGCCCCGAGGTGGACTACGGACCGCACCTGTCCTACTCCATGCAGTGGTACGCCTTCGCCGTCCTGGTGTTCGTGGCCTACGGCTACTCGGCGCGCCAGCACGTGAAGAACGAGGAGTGGGACCGCGCCTACGCGGCGGAGGTCGAGCGGCAGCTGGCCCGCTACTACGACGCCGAGGGCAACTACATCGGGGACGTTGACGAGTCCCTGGTGATCCGCCAGCTGCAGATGGCGGACGACATGCCCGCCCACCTGAAGTCGCTCTACCGACCCAAGCGCACGCGCGCCTCGTCCGTCCCCACCGCGGAGGACGAGGAGGACGCCCTGCTGGACGCGCTCGAGGCGCAGAACCGCCGGTGAGGCGAGCGGGCGGCGTCGTCCGCCCCGTGCCCACCACACCCGCAAAGGAGTTGCCGTGAAGATCACCGCCGCTGTGCTGGACGAGATCGGGCTGTCCCGTCCGTACGCCGAGTCCCGTCCACTGTCCGTGCAGGAGCTGGAGCTGGACGGCCCCGGGCCGGGCGAGCTGCTCGTGCGGATCCGTGCGGCAGGCGTGTGCCACTCGGACCTCTCCGTGGTGGACGGCAACCGGCCCCGCCCCATGCCCATGGTGCTGGGCCACGAGGCCTCGGGCATCGTGGAACAGGTGGGCGAGGGCGTCACGGACGTGTCCCCCGGGGACCAGGTGACCACCGTGTTCCTGCCGCGCTGCGAGCAGTGCGAGAACTGCGCCACGGACGGCAAGCTGCCGTGCACCCCGGGCACCGAAACCAACAGCGCCGGGCTGCTGCCCGGCTCGGCCCTGCGGCTGCACCGGGACGGGCAGGACGTGCACCACCACGTGGGGGTCTCCGGCTTCTCGTCCCACGCCGTGGTGAGCCGCCAGTCGGTCGTCCCCGTGGGGGCGGACGTACCCGCCGAGATCGCCGCCGTGGTGGGCTGCGCCGTGCTCACCGGCGGCGGGGCCGTGCTCAACGCGGGGCGCCCCTCGGACGGGGACACCGTCATGGTCGTGGGCCTGGGAGGCGTGGGCATGGCCGCGCTGCTCGCCGCGCTGTCGGTGGAGAAGGGTCCCGTGATCGGCGTGGACGCCAACCCGGAGAAGCTCGCGAGGGCCACCGAACTGGGCGCCACGGCCGTGCACTCCCCGGACGAGCTCGCGGAGAACGGCGTGCGGGCCGAGGTGGTCATCGAGGCCGCAGGGCACCCGCGCGCGTTCGAGACCGCGGTGGCCGCCACGGCACCCGGGGGCATCACCGTGACGGTGGGCCTGCCCTCCCCCGACGCCCGCTCCACCATTGCCCCGCTCGGGCTCACGGCGGAGGCCCGCACGATCGTGGGCTCCTACCTGGGCTCCGCCGTGCCCGCCCGGGACATCCCCGTGTACCTGCAGCTGTGGCGGGAGGGCAAGCTGCCCATCGAGGAGCTGATCTCCGAGCGGGTGGCACTGTCCGCGATCAACGAGAGCTTCGACCGGCTCGCGGACGGCCGTGCCGTGCGCCAGGTCATCCTCTTCGAGGACTGACACCCGCCGCAGCCGTGCCGTGACGGCACGCAACGGCCCTGCGCGCGGCAAACTGGGTCTCAGGTCTGGGTCGGCCCCGAATCGCCCACCCGCACCGCCCGGGTAAATGCGCAGCGCGGTGATGACGGGCACCTGCCCGGCTCTGCAGCGGCGTCGGCCGCGCGCAGGACGGCGCTCAGGCCAGGCTGATGAGGTCCTGGTACTCCTGGCTCCACAGGTCCTCCACGCCGTCCGGGAGCATGACCACGCGCTCGGGCTCGAGCGCCTCCACGGCGCCCTCGTCGTGTGAGACGAGCACCACGGCGCCCTCGTACGTCCGCAGCGCGTTGAGGATCTCGTGGCGCGAAGCCGGGTCCAGATTGTTGGTGGGCTCGTCCAGCAGCAGCACGTTCGCCGACGACGCCACGAGGGTTGCCAGCGCCAGTCGCGTCTTCTCGCCGCCGGAGAGCACCCCGGCGGGCTTGTCCACGTCGTCGCCCTGGAACAGGAACGAGCCCAGGATGGTGCGCACCTGGGTGTCCGCGAGATCGGGCGCGGCGGACTTCATGTTCTCCAGCACCGTACGGTCCGTGTCCAGGGTGTCGTGCTCCTGGGCGAAGTAGCCGAGCTTGAGCCCGTGGCCCGCGACCACCTCACCGGTGTCCGGCTCGGCCTGGCCCGCGAGCATCCGCAGCAGAGTGGTCTTGCCCGCACCGTTGAGCCCGAGCACCACCACGCGGGAGCCCCGGTCGATCGCGAGGTCCACGTCCGTGAAGATCTCCAGCGAGCCGTAGGACTTGGACAGCCCCTGCGCGGTGAGCGGGGTCTTGCCGCAGTCCGCGGGCTTCGGGAAGCGGATGGCCGCGACCTTGTCCTGCACCCGCTCGCCCTCGATGCCCGCCATGAGGCGCTCCGCGCGGCGGATCATCTGCTGGGCGGCGGAGGCCTTGGTGGCCTTGGCGCGCATCTTGTTGGCCTGGTCCATGAGCACCCCGGCCTTTTTCTCCGCGTTCGCGCGCTCGCGCTTGCGGCGGGCCTGGTCCTGCTCGCGCTGCTGCAGGTAGTTCTTCCAGGTCATGTTGTAGACGTCCACCACGCAGCGGTTGGCGTCCAGGTACAGCACCTTGTTGACCACCATGTCCATGAGCTCCACGTCGTGGGAGATCATGAGCAGCCCGCCCTGGTAGGAGCGCAGGAACTCGCGCAGCCACACCACGGAGTCGTGGTCCAGGTGGTTGGTGGGCTCGTCCAGGAGCATGGTGTCCGCGTCCGCGAACAGGATCCGCGCGAGCTCCACGCGCCGGCGCTGACCACCCGAGAGCGTGTGCAGCGGCTGCTCCAGCACGCGCGGCGGGAGGTTGAGGTTGTTGGTGATGGTGGCGGCCTCGGACTCCGCCGCGTAGCCGCCGCCGGCCAGGAACTCGGACTCCAGGCGGTCGTAGCGGCGCATGGCCTTGGCCCGGACGGCGTCGTCCTCCGAGGCCATCTCCTCCTCGGTGCGCCGCAGCTTGGTGATCACCCCGGCGAGGTTGCGCGCGGAGAGGATGCGGTCCCGCGCCAGCTGGTCCATGTCGTCCACCTTGGGGTCCTGCGGCAGGTAGCCGATGGAACCCGAGCGTGTGACCTCACCCGCGGCGGGCAGGGTGAGCCCGGCCAGCACCTTGGTCATGGTGGTCTTCCCGGCGCCGTTGCGGCCCACCAGACCCACCTTGTCGCCCTTGTCCACGCGGAAGTTCACCTCGTCCATGAGCAGACGCGCTCCGGCGCGCAGTTCGAGGTCGGTCACGGTGATCAACGGAGCAAGGCCTTTCGTGGGACGGTGCCGCGCGCGCACGCGAGGTGGCGTGGGCGGACGGTGCGGGGCCCGGAAGAGCTCCGGGCATGCGGTCGCCCCGTGGGAGCGGGGAACCGCACCAGTCTATCCGCTCGCGCAAATCGTGGCCTGGGCCGTTCCCCCGGGACCAGCAACTAGACTGCAGCCCATGACAGAAGCCGCCCGCGCCCCCCGCACCGTGACCTCCTTCGACCTCGCAAACATCGCCGTGTTCGCCGCGCTGACGTGCGTGCTCGCCCTGGTCCCCGCGATCCCCGTGGGTCCTCTGGGAGTGCCCATCACGTTGCAGACGCTCGCGGTGTTCCTCACCGGCATGGTCCTGGGCGGCTGGCGCGGCTTCCTGGCCCTCGCCCTGTACGTGGTGGTCGGTCTGCTGGGCGTCCCGGTGTTCGCCGGGTTCACGGGTGGTCCCGCGGTGCTGGCCGGCCCGTCCGCGGGCTACCTGCTGTCCTTCCCGTTCGTGGCGGGCCTCGTGGGCTGGATGTCCCACTACTTCGTGCGCGTGGAACGCGTGACCCGCCGCGAGGGATCCTCCGCCGTGGACCCCGACCGCCGCAGCGCCCTCGGCCTGAAGCTGTTCCTCGCCGGTCTCGCGGGCCTGGTGCTCTCCCACGTGATGGGCATCGTGGGCATGATGGTCAACGGTGGGCTCGCGCTGCAGGCCGCCGTGGTCGCGGACCTCGCGTACGTCCCCGGTGACGTGCTCAAGGTGGTCGTGGCCGCGCTGATCGCCGTGGCCGTGCACCGCGCGTTCCCCCGCATGGCCGGGGCGGTTCTCTGAGTGGACGGTGAGCCACGCTCCGCGCAGCACGAGTCCCTGTCCTGCGCGGACGTGACCGTCACCATGGAGGGACCCCGCGGTCCCGTGACCGTCCTGGACCGGGTCACGTGCGAGTTCACCGCGCGGCGCACCGCCGTGATCGGGCTCAACGGCTCCGGCAAGTCCACCCTGCTGCGCCTGTTCAACGCGCTGGTGACGCCGTCCTCGGGTGCGGTGCGCACGCACGGCGTGGACCCGGTGGCCTCCCCCAAGGACGCCCGGTCCCGGGTGGGGTTCGTCTTCACGGACCCCGCGTCACAGATCCTCATGCCCACCCCCGTGGAGGACATCGAGCTGTCCCTGCGCCGCCGCGTCCGCGACCGTACGGAACGCGAGGAGCAGGCCGTGCAGTGGCTGCGGCGCGTGGGCCTGGCGGACCGCGCGCACCACTCGGTGTTCGACCTCTCGGGCGGTGAGCGCCAGCTCGTGGCCCTGGCCGCGGTGCTCGCCGTGGACCCCCGCGTGCTGGTCCTGGACGAGCCCACCACCCTGCTGGACCTGCGCAACCGGCTGCGGCTGCGGGAGCTGCTGGACGGACTGCCCCAGCAGCAGCTCATCAGCACTCACGACCTGGAGCTGGCGTCCACCGCCCAGCACGTGGCGGTGGTCCACGGTGCGGGCATCATCGCCCAGGGCCCGCCGGAGGAGGTCATCCCCCGCTACCGCGCGTGGTGCGAGACGGGATTCCCGGGGGAAGCCGCGTGAGCCCCTGTCCCGGCCGAGGTGCCGTGCTGTCCGTGGACCGCGCCCGGTGAGCGGGACCGCCGCCCGCCGCGACGACCTGCTGGGCACCTACGTTCCCGGCACCTCGTGGCTGCACCGCTGTCCCCTGGGGCTCAAGGCCGCCCTGGTGCTGGGTTCCTGCCTCGCCGTGATGCTGCTGCGCTCGTGGCCGGTGTCCCTGACCGCGCTGGCCCTCACCGCCCTGATCTCCGCCACGACCGGTCTGGGGGTGCGCCGCTGGGTGGCCTCCCTGCGCCCCCTGCGGTTCCTGGTGCTGCTCCTGACCGTCTACCACGTGCTGGTCACCGGTCCCGCCCGGGCAGCGGACGTGGTGCTGTCCCTGCTGGCGGTCGTGACCCTGACCCGCCTGCTGCTGACCACCACGGAGCTGCCCCGGCTCATCGACGGGCTGGTCCGGCTGTGCTCCCCGCTGCGCCGCGTGGGCGTCGACCCCGAGCGCATCGGGCTGGCGGTCTCCCTCATGATCCGCTCCGTCCCCTGGCTCTTCGGCGTGCTCTCCTCCCTGCGGGACGCCGCCGCGGCGCGCACCGTGCGCCCCCGCCCCGTTCAGCTGGTCACCCCGGCGGTGATCGCCACCGTGGACTACGCCCACCGCACGGGCGAGGCCCTCGTGGCGCGCGGACTGGAGTGACGCGCAGACACGAGTGACACCGAGGCACCCGGGGGCCCAGGACCGTCAGCGTGGACCTATGATGCGCTCATGAGCTTCAACGACAACTCACAGCTGGACGCCGGACGGGTCCGCACCGGCGGTGGTGGCGGACGCGGCATCGCCGTGGGAGGCGGGCTGGGCGGCGTCGTCCTGCTGCTGCTCGCGGGACTGTTCTTCGGCCAGGACGGGATCGACGCCGTGACGGGCGGCACCCAGGCGCAGACCACAGGGACGCAGCAGGTCGACTCCGGGCTGGAGGATCGCTGCCGCACCGGAGCGGACGCGAACTCCGACCCCCAGTGCCGCATGGTGGCCACCGTGCAGTCCCTGGACCAGTTCTGGGGCGAGTACTACCCGCAGGCCACGGGTGAGCGGTACGTGCTGCCCGAGGTCATGCTCTTCGCGGGCTCGGCGGGCACGTCCTGCGGGCAGGCGTCCTCCGCCACGGGTCCGTTCTACTGCCCGCCGGACCAGACCGTGTACCTGGACACCGGGTTCTTCGAGCAGCTGCGCACGGACTTCGGTGCGGACGCGGACGCCCTGGCCCAGGAGTACGTGATGGCCCACGAGGTGGGGCACCACGTGCAGAACCTGCAGGGGACCCTGGGGCGTGCCCAGCGCGATCCCCACGGTGCGACGTCCGCGGCCGTGAGGACCGAGCTGCAGGCGGACTGCTACGGCGGGCTGTGGGCCCACCACGCCGTGGAGCCGGGCGGAGCCGTGCAGCTGCAGCCCATCACGCGCGCCCAGCTCTCGGACGCGATCGAGGCGGCCGGCGCGATCGGCGACGACAGGATCCAGCAGGCCGCCCAGGGACGGGCCAACCCGGAGTCCTTCACGCACGGGACGTCCGCCCAGCGCCAGGCCTGGTTCCTGAGCGGCTACCAGACCGGCGACATCCGCGCGTGCAGCACGTTCTCCGCCGAGGACCTGGACCACCCGGACGCCCTGGCCTGACGCCCGCGGCAGTCAGTGGCGTCGCGCATCCTCCGCGCGCGGCAGCCACGGAGCCCGCATGGCGTGCGGGCCCAGCTCCGCCACCGATCCGGCGCCCATGAGCAGCATGGTGGTGCGGATCTGCTCCTCGAGCAGCTCGATGACCCGTGACACCCCCTGCTCTCCCCCGGCCATGAGGCCGTAGAGGTACGCGCGGCCGATCAGCACGAAGTCCGCGCCCGCGCACAGGGCCGTCACCACGTCCGCGCCGGACATCACCCCGGAGTCCAGGACCAGGGGAACGTCCGGACCCACCTCGTCGCGGATCTCCGGCAGCGCGGTGAGGGAGACCGGTGCGCGGTCCAGCTGACGCCCGCCGTGGTTGGAGACCACCAGCCCGTCCGCGCCAATGCTCAGGGCGCGCCGGGCATCCTCGCGCGTGAGGATGCCCTTGACGAACAGCTGCCCGTCCCAGTTCTCCCGGATCCACGCGAGGTGCTCCAGGTTCAGTCCGGGGTCGAACATCGTGGAGATCAGCTCCGCCAGGGCACCGGAGGTGTCCGAGAGCGAGGCGAACTTCAGCGAGTCCGTGGTCAGGAAGTTGAACCACCACTCCGGGCGGTAGGAGGCGTCCAGAACGGTCTTCGGCGTGATCCTGGGCGGGATGGTCATGCCGTTGCGGGTGTCCCGCAGCCGCTGACCGGGCACGGGCGTGTCCACCGTGACCAGCAGCGTGGTCATGCCCGCGGCCTTGGCGCGCCGCAGCAGGTCCAGCGACGCCGCGTGCTCACGCCAGAGGTAGAGCTGAAACCATCTCTGGGCGTCCGGAGCGGCGTCCCGGACCTCCTCGATGGAGCGGGTGCCCATGGTGGACAGGGAGAACGGGATGCCGGCGCGCCGAGCGGCGCGCACTCCCCCGATCTCGCCCTCCGAGTGCATGAAGCGGGTGAATCCCGTGGGGGCGATCCCGAACGGCAGAGCGCTGCGGGCACCCGCGATCTCCGTGCTCAGGTCCGCGGTGTCCGTGCCGTGCAGGATCCGCGGCAGCAGCTCCACGGACTCGAACGCCTCCCGGTTGCGCCGGTGGGTGATCTCCTGCCCGGCCGCGCCGTCCACGTAGTCGAAGGCCGGGCGGGGCGTACGACGCCGCGCGATCCGCCGCAGCGCCTCCACGTCCGCGGCCTTCGCGAGCCTCGCGGCGCGCCGGTCCGGATTGAAGGAGCCGAACTTCATGAGCGGTGTGAGTTCGGACAGTTGCGGCAGATGGCGTTCCATGGGGTCCTCCCGGTCGCGGATTCTCGCTCGAAACTACCAGGGCACCCAGACCAGGTTCCGCAGGGCCCCCGCGTCCGCCCCCACGGTCGGCCCGCGTGCCGTCACGTCCGGTGCGCACGGACGCCGCCGCACGCTCCGGCGTCTGCAGGGGGCGTCTGTCCCCTCGGCGAACGGCAGGAAGGGCACGATCCCTGTGGATCGTGCCCTTCCCGTGCCCCGTCTCCAGAACGGTGCCCACCGTGGCCCGCGCGTGGCGGACCCGGTGGGATCAGATGTTGAAGCCCAGGGCCCTCATCTGGTCCCGGCCGTCCTCCGTGATCCGCTCCGGACCCCACGGGGGCATCCAGATCCAGTTCACGTGCCACTCGTCCACGGCGGGCGAGAGGTTCTGGGAGACCTGCTCCTCGATGACGTCCTGCAGCGGGCACGCCGCCGTGGTGAGCGTCATGTCCAGGCGCAGGGAGGCATCGTCCTGGTACTCCAGGCCGTAGAGCAGGCCCAGGTCCACGATGTTCACGCCCAGCTCGGGGTCGATCACGTTCTTCAGCAGGTCCGTGATCTCCTCGACCGAGGCCTGGCCGTTGGGCCCGGTGGTCTCCGCCGCGGCGGTGCCGGTGGATTCGCTCATGGCGACCTCCTCAGGAAGTGGTGCGCCGGTGCCTACTTGGCAGCGGCCTGAACGTAGCGGTCGTAGCCCTCGTTCTCCAGCTGCTCCGCGAGCTCCGGACCGCCCTGGTCCACCACGCGGCCGTCGGAGAACACGTGCACGAACTGCGGCTTGATGTAGCGCAGGATGCGCGTGTAGTGCGTGATCAGCATGATGCCCGTGTTGTCCTCGGACAGGGCGCGGTTCACACCCTCGGACACGATCTTCAGCGCGTCCACGTCCAGGCCGGAGTCCGTCTCGTCCAGCAGGGCGATCTTCGGCTTGAGGATCTCCAGCTGCAGGATCTCGTGGCGCTTCTTCTCGCCGCCGGAGAAGCCCTCGTTGACGTTGCGCAGGAGCATGTCGTTGTCGATCTTCAGCTTGTCCATGGCGGTGCGGACGTCCTTGGTCCACGTGCGCAGGGAGGGTGCCTCGCCGTCGATCGCGGTCTTCGCGGAGCGCAGGAAGTTGGAGGTGGTCACGCCGGGGATCTCCACCGGGTACTGCATGGCCAGGAAGAGGCCGGCGCGGGCGCGCTCGTCCACGGACATCTCCAGCACGTCCTGCCCGTCCAGGGTCACGGAGCCGGAGTCCACCTGGTACTTGGGGTGGCCGGCGATCGTGGACGCCAGCGTGGACTTGCCCGAGCCGTTGGGGCCCATGATCGCGTGCACCTCACCGGAGTTGATGGTCAGATTCACGCCCTTGAGGATGGGCTTGGTGCTCTCGTCGTCCAGGATGACGGACGCGTGGAGGTCCTTGATCTCCAGAGTTGACATGCGGTGTTTCTCCTTGGGTCTCGTGGGCACCGGCCCGCTCTCGGGCGCGGTGCGGAATTCTCGGGTCTGACGACGGCGCTGGGCCGGGGTCTCAGCTCTCGGTGCGGGCGAGCTCGTCCTCCAGGGACGCGCGCAGCTGCTCCTCGAGGGCCTCCACGCCCACCTGCTGGATGATCTCGAACAGGAATCCGCGGACCACCAGGCGGCGTGCCTGGTCCTCCGGGATGCCGCGGGACATCAGGTAGTAGAGGTGCTCGTCGTCCAGCTGCCCCGTGGTGGAGGCGTGACCTGCACCGGCGATCAGGCCGGTCTCGATCTCCAGGTTCGGCACGGAGTCCATGCGCGGACCGTCGTTGAGGATCAGGTTGCGGTTGAGCTCGTAGGTGTCCGTGCCCTCGGCCTCGGCGCGGATCAGGACGTCGCCCACCCACACGCCGTGGGCGTTCTCACCCTGCAGCGCGGACTTGTAGTTCACGCGCGACCGGCAGCGCGGCACGGAGTGGTCCACGAACAGCCGGGACTCCAGGTGCTGGCCGTCGTCCACGAACGTGAGGCCGTACATCTCCACGTCGCCGCCGGGAGCGGTGAAGCGGGTGGACGGGGTGACGCGCACCAGGTCACCGCCCAGGCTCACGAGCACATGCTTGAACGTGGCGTCGCGGCCCAGCTTGGCCTGCTGCGAGGACGCGTGCACGGAGTCGTCCGTCCACTCCTGCAGCGAGACCACGGTGAGGTTGGCGCCGTCCGCCACCGAGAACTCGATGTTCTGGGCCAGCACGGCGGTGCCCACGTGGCGCAGCACCACGAGCGCCTTGGAGTTCGCCCCGGCGTCCACCACGATGTGCTGGGCCGCGGGTTCCTCGGACTCACCGGTGAGCGTCACGATCACGGGCTCCGCCACCTGGGCGTCGCGCGGCACGGAGATCACGGTGGCCTCGCGGAACGAGGACCACGCGTTCGCCGAGACCCGGTCCTCCGGGATGCCGGCCGAGCCCACGCGGGAGTCGTCGCGGCCCACGGAGGTGATCTGCACGGCGTCGTCCCCCGAGACGGAGACGGCGGGCGCGGGGCCCTGCAGGGCGGCGTCGTCGAGCCCGCGCAGCCGCTTGATGGGCGTGAAGCGCCAGTGCTCGAGCTTGCTGCTCAGCGGCGGGAAGTCGGCCACGTCGTAGGACGTGGTGCGGCCCGCGCGGGAGGAGTCCGGCACGCCGGAGATGTCCCCGTGCTGGGTGTGGCGGATCTCGGGCTCACCGGCCTGATTGCGGCCCTCCTGCAGGGTCTCGCCCTCCTGGCTCATGCCCGGGATGGCGACGCGGTCCTCGCCGGTGGGCACTCCGTTCACCTGCTCGTCGGCGTCCTGTGCGGCACGGGCGGTCTGATCAGTGGTGGACATATCAGCCAACGGATCCTTCCATTTGCAGTTCGATGAGACGGTTGAGCTCGAGCGCGTACTCCATGGGCAGCTCACGCGCGATCGGCTCCACGAAGCCGCGCACGATCATGGCCATGGCCTCCTCCTCGGGCATGCCGCGCTGCATGAGGTAGAACAGCTGCTCCTCGGACACGCGGGAAACAGTGGCCTCGTGGCCCATGGTGACGTCGTCCTCGCGGATGTCCACGTAGGGGTACGTGTCCGAGCGGGAGATCGTGTCCACCAGCAGGGCGTCGCACACCACGTTGGACTTGGAGTGCGTGGCGCCCTCGCGCACCTGCACGAGGCCGCGGTAGGCGGAGCGGCCGCCGTTGCGGGCCACCGACTTCGACACGATCGACGAGGACGTGTTCGGGGCGATGTGCACCATCTTGGACCCGGTGTCCTGGTGCTGGCCCTCGCCCGCGAAGGCGATGGACAGGGTCTCACCGCGCGCGTGCTCGCCGGTCATGTAGACCGCGGGGTACTTCTGGGTGACCTTGGAGCCGATGTTGCCGTCCACCCACTCCATGGTGGCGCCCTCGTGGGCGATGGCGCGCTTGGTCACCAGGTTGTACACGTTGTTGGACCAGTTCTGGATGGTCGTGTAGCGCACCCGGGCGTTCTTCTTGCAGATGATCTCCACCACGGCGGAGTGCAGCGAGTCGGTCTTGTAGATCGGCGCGGTGCAGCCCTCGATGTAGTGGACGTAGGAGTCCTCGTCCGCGATGATCAGCGTGCGCTCGAACTGGCCCATGTTCTCGGTGTTGATGCGGAAGTACGCCTGCAGCGGGATGTCCACGTGCACACCCTTGGGGACGTACACGAACGAGCCGCCGGACCACACGGCCGTGTTCAGCGCGGCGAACTTGTTGTCGCCCACGGGGATCACGGTGCCGAAGTACTCCTCGAAGAACTCGGGGTGCTCCTTCAGGGCGGTGTCCGTGTCCATGAAGATCACGCCCTGGGCCTCGAGGTCCTCGCGGATCTGGTGGTAGACCACCTCGGACTCGTACTGCGCGGCCACACCGGCCACCAGGCGGTTGCGCTCAGCCTCGGGGATGCCGAGCTTCTCGTACGTGTTGCGGATGTCCTCGGGCAGCTCCTCCCAGGAGCCCGCCTGCTGCTCCGTGGAGCGCACGAAGTACTTGATGTTGTCGAAGTCGATGCCCGACAGGTCCGCGCCCCACGTGGGCATGGGCTTGCGGTCGAAGAACTTCAGGCCCTTCAGACGCAGCTGCGTCATCCAGTCCGGCTCGCTCTTCTTGGCCGAGATGTCCCGGACCACCTCTTCGTTCACGCCGCGGCGCGCCGAGGCGCCGGCGTCGTTCTTGTCGGCCCAGCCGTACTGGTACTGGCCGATCCCCTCGAGCTCCGGGTTCATCTCCAGGATCTCGGAAATCGTGGTGTCGCCTGTCATGGTGCCCGCGGTGTCCGCGGGTTCGATGCGCTCGGTCATGACAACCCTCCCTGTCGTGCGGTTGTGTGGTTGGTGGAGTTCTTGGAACCCGCCGCGCGCAGCTGCAGCGGGACGTGTGTGGTGCAGACGTGGGCGCCCGCGGCCATGGTGGAGAGCCTGCGGACGTCGACGTCCAGCAGCTCGGCGATCATGGCGGTCTCCTGCTCGCAGAACTCGGGGTACTCGTTCGCGATGTCCTGGATGGGGCAGTGGCCCTGGCACAGCTGGGCGGAGCGCAGAGTCACGCCCTTGGGACCACGGGGGGTGACCGTGGTGTGGGACGCCACGAAGCCGTCGTGGCTCATGGCGGCGGTCAGCGCGTTGAGGCGGTCCTCCACGTCCGGACCCGCGGCCTCCACGCTGGGCCGGTAGCGCTCACGCCACCGCTCGACCTCCTCGGTCACGAACCCGTGCACGAGATCCTCACCACCCACCCGGGCCATGGTGGCCAGCGCACGGCTGGCAAGCCCCCGGTAGTCCTGCGCCAGCTGCTCGTGCCCGCCCGGTGCCACCACGTAGCGACGCGCCGGCCGACCAGCTCCCGAGGCGGTGCTGCGCACCATGGAAACCTCCACGAACTGCTCGGACTCCAGGGCGTCCAGGTGACGCCGGACGGCGGCGGGCGTGAGGCCGAGGTCCTTGGCGATCTGCGCGGCGGAGATGGGCCCGTGGGCGAGCACCAGCGAGAGCACCCGCGAGCGGGTGGTGTCATCCTGGTCCGTGCGCACCGCGCTCGTGCGGTCCGTGGCCGGTGAACTCATGCTGGGTGCAACATCCTTCGCGGCGAGTCGGGGAGGTGGCCGAGCCGGTGCAGCTCCGTGCGGCCCGGGCCCCACGGGAACTGGGTTCACCGGTGAGGCACGCAATACATAACGAGGGTATGCGGTAATCCATTCCCCGACAAACGCCCGGAGCACGCCCCGGGGAGGCGCCCACGGAGGCGCGGGCGGGAGTCCCCCACCGGGCGTCACGGCACGGGCCGTCCTAGACTGTCCGGGTGCAGACGCCCCCAGAATTTTCCTCAGTCCCCGCTGCCGCCCCCGATCCGGGGACCGCGGCCCTGCACATCAGCGACCTGGTCAAGACGTTCCCCGGGCGCGGTGAGCCCGTCCGCGCGGTCCGCGGTCTCAGCATGGCGGCCCACGCCGGGCGCGTCACGGCCCTGCTCGGGGCCAACGGCGCGGGCAAGACCACCACGCTGCAGTGCGCCCAGGGCCTCCAGCAGCCCACCTCGGGCACGGTCCGCCTGCTCGGCCAGGACCCCTGGCGGGCCTCCCCGGAGCTGCGCGCCCGCGTGGGCGTCATGCTCCAGGACGGCGGGCTCCCGCAGGCCGTGCGACCCGCAGAGCTGCTGCGCCACCTCAGCAACCTCTACGCGGACCCGGTCCCCGTGACCGAGCTGGTGGAGCGCCTCGGCATCCGGTCCTTCCTCCACACGCCCGTCCGTCGGCTCTCCGGCGGCCAGCGCCAGCGCGTGGCGCTCGCGGCGGCGCTCGTGGGCCGCCCGGACGTGCTGTTCCTGGACGAGCCGTCCGCCGGGCTGGACCCGCGCTCGCGCCAGCTCGTGTTCGACGTGGTCCAGCGCCTGCGGGACCAGGGAACCTGCATCATCCTCACCACGCACCTCATGGACGACGCCGCCCGGCTCGCCGACTACGTGTACATCGTGGACCACGGCACGGTGGCCGCCCAGGGCACCGTGGCCGACCTCGTGCGCACCGGCCGGGACTCGTCCCTGGTCATGACCATCACCGTCACGCCGGAGCAGCGTCCCGTGCTGCGCGCGGACCCGCCCTGGCGCCGCCCCGACTACGACGACGTCCGCTGGGTCGTCAAGGACCGCACCGTCACCCTCACCGGCCCGCTCGACGCCACCCGCGTCCGTGAGCTGACCGCGTGGGCCACCCGCAACGACACCCTGCCGGAGGCGCTGAGCGTGCAACCCCGTTCCCTCGAAGACGTGTTCCTGGACGTGGCCGGGAGGGATGCCCGGTGACCCCCGCAGACGCCGTCACCTCGGCACCCCACCCGGACGGGCGGCGTCGTGCCGCGTCCCTGCCCCGGCGCGTGGTGTCCCAGGCGCGCTTCGAGGCCACCACGATGCTGCGCAACGGGGAGCAGCTGCTGCTGCTCGTGATCCTGCCCGTCATGGCACTCGTGGCCCTGACCATGACCGACCTGCTGGACCCCTACCGCGTGGACGGGGCCTCCCGTGCGGACGTGGCCGTGCCCGGCATCCTGGTGCTGTGCGTGCTCTCCAGCGCCTTCTCGGGGCAGGGCATCCAGACCGGCTTCGACCGCCGCTACGGGGTGCTGCGCCAGCTCTCGACCACTCCCCTGGGACGCTCCGGTCTGATCGCGGGCAAGCTGCTCGCCGTGCTGGCCGTGCTCGCCGTGCAGTACGTGATCGTGGCGGCCGTGGCCCTCTGGCTGGGCTGGCACCCCACCGTGGCCTCCGTGCTCGGCTCCCTCCCCCTGCTCGTGCTGGTCGCCGTGGCGTTCACCGGGCTGGGCCTGCTGATCGCCGGAACCCTGCGCGCCGAGGCCACCCTGGCGGTGCTCAACGTGGTGTGGGTGGCGCTCGCCGCGGGCGGTGGTGTGCTCTTCCCCGCGTCCGCGCTGCCCGGCTGGCTCGCCGGGATCGTGTCCTGGCTGCCCTCCTCGGCCGCGGGTGAGGTGCTGCGGGAGTGCTTCCTGCACGGCCGGGTGAGTGCCGCTCCCCTGCTGGTCCTCGCCGCATGGGCGGTGGCGAGCTGGGCGGCCACCGCGCGGTGGTTCAAGTGGGTCTGACCCCCTGAGCGCGCGGTCCCGTCCAGGATGCTCCCACGGCGGGATCGCTACACTGAGGGGGACCCGTCCCCTCTGCCCCTGGATGCCCCGCCATGTCTGACACCGCTCCCCGCACCGCCGTCGATTCGTTCTGGTGGCCCAGCACCGTGACCCCCTGGGTGCGCTTCCTCGCGGTGGCGTCCCTGGTGGCCAACGCGCTGCTGATCTTCACGGGCGGTCTCGTCCGGCTGACCGGTTCCGGCCTGGGGTGCCCCACGTGGCCCCGCTGTACGCCCGACTCCTGGACGAACACGGCGGAGATGGGTGTGCACGGGATCATCGAGTTCGGCAACCGCCTGCTCACGTTCGTACTCACCGTGGTGGCGGTCCTGACGTTCCTGTCCGTGCTGAAGCTGCGCGAGGAGCACCCCAAGCTGTTCCGGCTGGCGCTGCTCCTGCTGCTCGGGATCCCCGTTCAGGCCGTGGTGGGCGGCGTGCTGGTGCACCTGGAGCTGCACCCGCTGCTCGTGGGTGCGCACTACTTCCTCTCAGCCATCATGATCGCGCTGTCCACGCTGCTGGTGCTCAACACCCGGCGCGAGGGCCTCTCGCGAGTGGCCCACGACCAGCGCCCCGGCCAGCTGCACGGCCACACCACCCTGGTGCGCGGCCTCGCGGTCGCCACGGGCGTTATCGCGGCCGTGGTGCTCTACCTCGGCACCCTGGTGACCGGCACCGGCCCCCACGCCGGGGACCAGGACAGCGCGCGGCTGGCCTTCGACTCCGTGGTCATCGCCCGCGCCCACGCGGTCCCCGTCTACCTGCTCACCCTCACGGCCGTGACGGGCATCGTGGTGACCACGGTGAAGTCCCTGCCCCGTGTGCTGCGCAACGCGTACGCCATCATGATCCTGGTGATCATGGCCCAGGGCGCCGTGGGCTACTACCAGTACTTCAACGGCGTTCCGGAGGCCGCCGTGTCCCTGCACATGGTGCTCTCGGCAGTGCTGATCTGGGCGGCCACCCGCGTGGTCTCCATCAGCTTCTACCTCGCGGACGACCACCACGAGCACGCGGCGCCCGTGGACCTGGGCGAGGCTTCACCCGCCTCCGCGCCCGCACAGCCGGTGCGCTGACCCCGCGCCTCCCCGTACGCCGTCTGCCCCCGGTCATCCCGGGGGCAGACGTTTTTCCGTCCTGTGCCGCTGGTGCAGGGGCTCCCGACACCGCCCGGCGCAGCTGGTTCCGAGGCTCGCGACCACGCGGGTGCTCACGCCCCCGACGACGTCCCCGTGGCGCAGTCGCTCAGGCATCCGACGGCGCCGCGGGCCGGCCGCGCAGCTGTGCCACGGCGTCCGCGAGTGCGCGTTTGCCGCTCGAGGGAATGGGCAGCAGCGGACGCCGCGGTGCGCTCGTGCGCACGCCGCAGACCTCCGCGAGGGCGTACAGCACGGACAGGGGACGTTCGTGCCCCATGAGCTGCATGAGGGGGCGCAGCGCGGAGCTCCAGGCCGCCGCATCCTCCGCGCGGCCCTCTCTCACCGCTCGGTGGAACTCCACGAACTCCGGAGCCAGCAGGGCGGCCATCCCGCTGTGCCACGCCGCCGGTGGGTACTCCTCCACGATCAGCTGGTCCCGGCTCACACCGTGGACCGTGCCGGGTTCCGCCTGCTGGGCGAACAGCAGCTGGCGTGAGTGGAACAGCCGCCCGGAGCTCGCCGTGTCCTTGAACGCCACCACGGTGTCCAGCCAGGACAGCTCCGCCGCGAGCTCCACCGGGTACGTGAACCCGGTGGTGGAGGGGTTGTTGTAGAGGCACACGGGCAGCGACACCGCCGAGGACACCGTCTCCACCTGGTCCGCGATCTCCTGCGACACCAGCGGGATGTAGCTCACGGGGCTCAGCACGAGCCCGTCCGCGCCGTTGTTCTCCGCGGCGTAGGCGTGCTGGAGGACCTCACGCGTGGTGATGGCCGAGATGCCGACTCCCACGGGGGTTCCCGAGCCGGAGGCCGCGCGGACGGCGGTGCGCACCACCTCGGACCGCTCGGCGGCGTCGAGGTAGGCGAACAGTCCCGAGGTGCCGAGCACCACGATCCCGTCCACACCGCTGCGTGCCAGCCGGGCGATGCTGCTCTCCAAGGAGTCAAGGTCCAGGGCTCCGCCGGGATGCAGCGGAGTCACGGGGTAGGCGATCACACCGGAGAAGTCCATCGAGAGCATGGGCCCAGTTTAGGCGAGCACCGCGACCGAGCCGGCCGAGCGGCGTCGTCCCCGGGCACGGCGAGACGGCCGGTGGACGGGATGCCCAGGATGGGACGGACCGGACACGCCGGTCAGAGAATGGGACCGCCGAGGAACGGATCCAGGGCCACGCCCACGAACACGAACGTGATGTAGGCGATCGAGCCGTGGAAGACGTACATGGCCTGCTTGAGCGTGGGCCGCCCGGCCCGGGCCAGACCGTAGAGCTTGTGGCAGTGGTAGGTGAACCACGCGCCGGAGAGCAGCGCGATGATCCCGTAGACCCAGCCCGCACCGCCCACGGGGATCAGCAGCAGCGAGCAGATCACGGTGGCCCACGCGTACAGCACCACCTGCGCACCCACGGTCCGCGCGGAGTCCACCGCGCCGAGCATGGGAACCCCCGCGCGCGAGTAGTCCTCCGCGTACTTCATGGACAGTGGCCAGTAGTGCGGCGGGGTCCACAGGAAGATGAACGCGAAGAGCACGAACGCGGGCCACTCGAGCGTGCCGCGCACCGCGGCCCAGCCGATCAGCACGGGCATGCACCCGGCGATCCCGCCCCACACGATGTTCTGCGCGGTGCGGCGCTTGAGGATGATCGAGTAGAAGACGGCGTAGAGGGCGATGGCCACCACGCCCAGCACACCGCACAGCACGCTCACCCCGAGGGTCAGCCAGGCCACGGCCACCGCGGACAGCAGCCACGCGAACACCAGGGCTTCACGGTCGCTGACCTCCCCGGTGACCAGGGGGCGCTTGGCCGTGCGCCGCATGAGACGGTCCTCGTTGCGGTCGATGTAGCAGTTGAAGGCTCCCGCGGCGCCCGCCGCGAGGGTGCCTCCGACCAGCGTGTTGAGCACGAGCCAGAAGTCGGGCACGCCCTGCTGCGCGAAGAACATGGTGGGCACGGTGGCCACGAGGAGCAGCTCGATGATCCGGGGCTTGGTGAGCGCCACGTACGCCTTGAGCTTGCGGCGCGCGGTCATCGGGCCCTGGTACCCCACCGGGGCGACCTCCCCGATGCGGGTCCCGGTCACTCCGTGTCCTTGCGTCGCGGGGGATCCCGAGGAATCCGGGTGCGTCGCGGTATCGAGGTGATTCACGGAATCGATGCTCCAAAGAACGTGTGCGGCCCGCACGGGCGGGAGTCCTGCGGTGCCCGGCGCGGCACTGCGCGCGGGGACACCCGGTCAACAGTATAGCCGCCGGGATTGACACCCGGATGGCGCCCGACCCGGTGCCCGGTAGCCGTTCGCGCTCACAGCGTACGTCCCTGACGGGCACGGCCTCTCGGGACTAAGGTTGAGCGCGGAACTCGCGTTCCGCGGCACCCGGAGGCCTTGCGGCCGGTCGGGCGGCGGTTCGCATCGCACATCCCCACAGGAAAGGGGCGCGCCACCGTGCCGAACCTCGATCAACCGCTGAACTGGACCGAACAGGATGCCCGCGCCGTGGACACCGCGCGTGTCCTCGCGGCGGACGCCGTGCAGAAGGTCGGCAACGGCCACCCCGGCACGGCCATGTCCCTGGCACCCGTGGCCTACCTGCTGTTCCAGAAGGTCATGCGCCACGACCCCTCGGACGACCGCTGGACCGGGCGCGACCGGTTCATCCTCTCCCCCGGGCACACCTCGCTGACGCTCTACCTGCAGCTCTTCTTCTCGGGCTACGGCCTGGAGATGTCGGACCTGGAGTCGCTGCGTACGTGGGGCTCCAAGGTCCCGGGCCACCCCGAGTACCGGCACACCACGGGCGTGGAGATCACCACCGGACCGCTGGGCCAGGGGCTCGCCTCCTCCGTGGGCTTCGCGTACGCCCAGCGCTACACGCGCGGGCTCTTCGACGCCGACGCCGCCCAGGGCACCTCCCCGTTCGACCACCACGTGTTCGTGATCGCCTCGGACGGGGACCTCCAGGAGGGCATCACCTCCGAGGCCTCGTCCCTGGCCGGCACCCAGGAGCTGGGCAACCTGGTGGTGATCTACGACGACAACAAGATCTCCATCGAGGACGACACCAACGTGGCGTTCAACGAGGACGTGCTGGCCCGCTACGAGGCCTACGGCTGGGACACCACCCGCGTGGACTGGCGCAACGGCGGGCAGTACCAGGAGGACGTCCAGGGCCTCTACGACGCGATCGTGGCCGCCACCAAGGTCACGGACAAGCCGTCCCTGATCGCGCTCAGCACCATCATCGGCTGGCCCTCCCCCACCAAGCAGAACACCGGCGGCATCCACGGCTCCGCGCTCGGCGCGGACGAGGTCGCCGCCACCAAGGAGATCCTGGGCTTCGATCCCGAGAAGTCCTTCCAGATCGAGCCCGAGATCATGGACCACGTGCGCGAGGTCGCCCAGCGCGGCAAGGCCGAGCGCGCCGAGTGGGAGAAGTCCTTCGAGCAGTGGCGCAGCGCCCACCCGGACAAGGCGGCCCTCTACGACCGCATCAAGAACCAGGAGCTGCCCGAGGACTACCGCGCGGCGTTCCCCACGTTCCCAGCAGGCAAGGCCGTGGCCACCCGCAAGGCCTCCGGGCAGGTCATCAACGCGATCGCGGACACCTTCCCCGAGCTGTGGGGCGGCTCCGCGGACCTCGCGGGCTCCAACAACACCACGATCGACTCCGCCCCGTCCTTCATCCCGGAGAAGCGCTCCACCGAGAAATGGACGGGCTCCCCGTACGGCCGGGTGCTGCACTTCGGCATCCGTGAGCACGCGGCGGCGGCGATCGTCAACGGCATCGTGATGAGCAGCCAGACCCGCGCCTTCTCGGGGACGTTCCTCATCTTCTCCGACTACCAGCGCCCGGCCGTGCGCCTGGGTGCGCTCATGAAGGTGCCCTCCATCTACGTCTGGACCCACGACTCCATCGGTCTGGGCGAGGACGGACCCACGCACCAGCCCGTGGAGCAGCTGTCCTCGCTGCGCGCGATCCCGGGACTCGACGTCGTGCGCCCCGCGGACGCCAACGAGACCGCTGTGGCGTGGCGGACCATCCTGGAGAGCCACGAGCACCCGGCGGGCATCGCTCTCACGCGCCAGGACCTGCCCACGCTGGCCCGTGAGGACCTGCACCCGGACGCGGAGGGCGAGAAGTTCGCCTCCGCCGAGGGCGTGGCGCGCGGCGGCTACGTGCTGGCTGACAGCGAGGGCACGCCGGACGTGGTGCTGATCGGCACCGGCTCGGAGGTTCAGCTCGCGCTGAAGGCCCGCGAGCAGCTCAAGGCCCGGGGCGTGTCCGCCCGCGTGGTCTCGATGCCGTGCCGCGAGTGGTTCGACGCCCAGGACGCGCAGTACCGCGAGTCCGTGGTCCCCGCGGGCGTCAAGGCCCGGGTCACGGTCGAGGCCGGCATCCGGATGTCCTGGAACGACCTCCTCGGCGATGCCGGGCGGGCCGTCTCCCTGGAGCACTTCGGCGAGTCCGCGGACTACGAGACGCTCTACCGCGAGTTCGGCATCACCGCAGAGGCCGTGACGGAGGCCGCCCTGGACTCCATCGCCGCCGCGCGCTGAGCCCCACACCCCTGCACCCGTTGCGGGCGGCGGACCCGCCGCCCGCAACGGCCCCAGATTTCCCACGCGACCGGAGGACACAGACATGACCACTCCCACTCAGAAGCTCTCGGACGCCGGCGTCTCCATCTGGCTGGACGACCTCTCCCGCCAGCGGCTCACGAGCGGCAACCTGCAAGAGCTGATCGACACCAAGAACGTGGTGGGCGTGACCACCAACCCCACGATCTTCGCGGCGGCCCTCGCCGACGGCGAGTCCTACCGCGAGCAGGTGGCCGAGCTGGCCGCGGCCGGCACCTCGGTGGACGACGCCGTGTTCCGCATCACCACCGACGACGTCCGAGACGCGTGCGACCTCTTCGCCCCGATCGCCGAGGCCACGCAGGGCCAGGACGGGCGCGTGTCCATCGAGGTGGACCCGCGGCTCGCCCAGGACGCCGACGCGACCTCGTCCATGGCCCAGAAGCTCTCGCAGACGATCGACCGGCCGAACGCGCTCATCAAGATCCCGGCCACGGAGAAGGGCCTGCCCTCGATCGCGGCCACGATCGCCGAGGGCATCTCGGTCAACGTGACCCTGATCTTCTCGCTCGAGCGCTACCGCAACGTCATCAACGCCTACATGGAGGGGCTGGAGAAGGCTCTCGAGAACGGCAAGGACCTCTCCACCATCCACTCCGTGGCGTCCTTCTTCGTGTCCCGCGTGGACACGGAGATCGACAAGCGCCTGGACGCCGTCGGCTCGAGTGAAGCTGCGGCACTGAAGGGGAAGGCGGGGCTCGCCAACGCCCGCCTCGCCTACCAGGTCTACGAGCAGTCCCTGGACACGGAGCGCTGGAAGCGTCTCGCGGCCGCGGGCGCCAACCCGCAGCGCCCGCTGTGGGCCTCCACGGGAGTCAAGGACCCTGAGCTGCCCGACACCCTCTACGTGACCGAGCTGGTGGCGCCGAACACCGTGAACACCATGCCGGAGAAGACCCTGGACGCCACGTTCGACCACGCGGAGGTCACCGCGGACACCGTGACCGCCACGTACGAGGAGTCGTCCCGGATCCTCGACGAGATCGGCGCGCTGGGTGTCTCCTACCAGGAGGTCGTGGAGCAGCTGGAGACCGAGGGTCTCCAGAAGTTCGACGCGTCCTGGGACGAGCTGCTCGCCACCGTGCGCACCGCGCTCGACGACGCCCGCTGAGTCCCCGCCCGGCAGCGGCCGGGCCTGCCCGTGCGCCGCGTCCCGTCGGGTTCCCCGGCAGGGCGCGGCGGACGGTCCTACGATCCACCACACCGCCAGCTCGACCAGTCCGAGGAGGCTCCCCGTGAGCTCATTGTCATTGCAGGCCGCAGGATCCGCGCGCGACGCCGTGGACACCCACGTACCCCGTCTCGTCGCCGACAACTTCGCCTCCAAGCTCTTCGCGCAGGATCCCACGCTCTGGGGTGCCGCGGCAGAGGAGGAGGCTGCGGTCCGGCTGGGATGGACGGACGCCGCGACCGTCTCCCGTCCCCTGATCCCGGAGATCATGGAGCTGCGCGACGACTTCGCCCGCGAGGGCGTCACCCGCTTCGTGCTCGCTGGCATGGGCGGCTCCTCGCTAGCCCCCGAGGTCATCACGCGCAGCGCCGGTGTGGAGCTGTTCGTGCTGGATTCCACCGATCCCGAGATGGTCTCCACGGCCCTCCAGGACCTCGAGCACACCGCCCTGGTGGTTTCCTCGAAGTCGGGTTCCACCGTGGAGACGGACTCCGCCCGCCGCGTGTTCCTCGAGGCGTTCGAACGGGCCGGCATCGACGGCCCGTCGCGCGTCGTGGTGGTCACCGACCCGGGCTCCCCCATGGACTCGGCCTCGCGCGAGGCCGGCTACCGCAAGACCTTCAACGCCGATCCGAACGTGGGCGGCCGCTTCTCCGCGCTCACCGCCTTCGGGCTGGTTCCCTCGGGGCTCGCCGGGGTGGACGTCGCCGCGCTGCTCGACGACGCCGAGGAGGCCGCGGAGATGCTGCGCGAGGACGACGAGAACAACATCGGCCTGCAGCTGGGCGCGGCGCTCGGCGGAACCGATCCGCTGCGCGACAAGATCGTCCTGGTGAACCAGGGCGCACCGTTCGTGGGATTCGCGGACTGGGCCGAGCAGCTGATCGCGGAGTCCACCGGCAAGTCGGGCACCGGTGTCCTGCCCGTGGTGGTGGACGAGGCCGCACCCGAACTGACCTCCGGTGCGCAGGACGTGCTGGTGGTGTCCCTCGTGGACGAGGAGTCCGTGGAGACCGGCTCCGGTGACGGCGTGCGCGTGGCCGGTTCCCTCAGCGGGCTCATGCTGACCTTCGAGGTGGCCACCGCCGTGGCCGGGCGCCTGCTCGGCATCGACCCCTACAACCAGCCGGACGTGGAGTCCGCCAAGGCCGCCACGCGCGAGCTGCTGGCCTCCTCCCCCGAGCCCTCCCCGGCCGTGGCCACGGACGGGAGCGTGGAGATTCGGGGCGACGAGTCCCTGCTCCACGGCGCCACCACCGTGCAGGACGCGCTCACGGCTCTGCTCGAGCAGCTCCCCGAGGACGGCTACGTCAGCGTGCAGGCCTACTTCGACCGCCTGCAGTGGACGCAGCTCGAGGCTATCCGTGACCAGCTGGCGCGGCACACCGGCCGTCCCGTGACGTTCGGCTGGGGTCCGCGCTTCCTGCACTCCACCGGGCAGTACCACAAGGGTGGGCCCGCCCAGGGCGTGTACCTGCAGATCACGGCGGCCACCGAAACAGACGTGGACATCCCCGGGATCCCCTTCACGTTCGGAGAGCTCATCAGCGCCCAGGCGGACGGGGACGCGGCCGTGCTGGGCGAGCACGACCGCCCTGTCCTGCGGCTGCGTCTCACCGACCGCGCGGCGGGAGTAGCCCAGCTGCTCGAGGCGGCGTCGGCTCTCTGACACCCGCCACCCACCAGCGACCGGACAGGAAGTCCCGTGCCCGACACCAAGAATCCCAACCCCCTGCGGGACCCGCGCGACCGGCGGCTCACGCGCGTGGCGGCGCCGTCGGCCCTCGTGCTGTTCGGCGTGACCGGCGATCTCGCCAAGAAGAAGCTGCTGCCCGCGATGTACGACCTCGCGAACCGCAGCCTGCTGCCCCCGGCGTTCTCGCTCGTGGGCTTCGGGCGGCGGGACTGGGACGACGCCCAGTTCGCGGAGTACGTCAAGGAGAACGTCACGCAGCACGCGCGCACGCCCTACAACGAGGACCTGTGGAACCAGTTCGCCTCGGGCCTGCGGTTCGTACAGGGTGAGTTCGACGACGACGACGCCTACGACCGTCTCGCGCAGACCCTCGAGGAGCTGGACCGGGACCGGGGCACCCGCGGCAACCACGCGTTCTACCTCTCGATCCCGCCCAAGGCCTTCGAGACGGTGTGCCAGCAGCTCGCGGACCGCGACCTCGCGGACAGCGAGAACAGCACGGGCTGGCGCCGTGTGGTCATCGAGAAGCCGTTCGGTCACGACCTCGAGTCCGCGCGCGAGCTCAACGCGATCGTGGAACGCGTGTTCCGCGCGGACAGCGTCTTCCGCATCGACCACTACCTGGGCAAGGAGACGGTGCAGAACATCCTGGCGCTGCGCTTCGCCAACCAGATGTTCGAGCCGCTGTGGGACGCCCGTTCCGTGGACCACGTGCAGATCACCATGGCCGAGGAGATCGGGATCGGTTCCCGTGCGGGGTACTACGACGGCGTGGGGGCGGCCCGGGACGTGATCCAGAACCACCTGCTCCAGCTGCTCGCCCTGACCGCCATGGAGGAGCCCGCCTCGTTCAGCGCCAGCCACCTGAGGCGGGAGAAGGCCAAGGTGCTGGAGTCGGTGGTGCTGCCCGAGGACCTCGGCGAGCACTCGGCCCTGGGCCAGTACACCTCGGGGCTGCAGGGCGGGGAGTTCGTCAAGGGCTTCCACGAGGAGTCGGACATCCCGGCGGACTCGCGGACGGAGACGTTCGCTGCCCTGCGCGTGGACATCAACAATCGCCGCTGGGCCGGGGTGCCCTTCTACCTGCGGGCCGGCAAACGGCTGGGCCGCCGGGTCACGGAGATCGCCGTGGCGTTCAAGAAGTCCCCCAACCTGCTGTTCCGGGACACGGACCACGAGGAGTTCGGCCAGAACGCCATCGTGATCAGGATCCAGCCGGACGAGGGTGTGACCATCCGCTTCGGCTCCAAGGTCCCCGGCACGCAGTCGGAGATCCGGGACGTGACCATGGACTTCGGCTACGGACACGCGTTCACGGAGTCGAGCCCCGAGGCCTACGAACGGCTGATCTTCGACGTCCTGCTCGGGGAGCCGCCGCTGTTCCCCGACCACTCGGAGGTGGAGCAGTCCTGGAAGATCCTGGACCCCTTCGAGCAGTACTGGAGCGAGCACCGGGTGACCCCTGAGCCCTACGAACCGGGCTCCTGGGGTCCCGCATCGGCGCACGAGCTCATGGCTCGTGACGGACGCGTCTGGAGGCGACCGTGATAGTTGACATGGAGAACACCACCGCCGCGAGCATCGAGAAGAAGCTCAACGAGCTGCGGGACGAGAACGGCGTGGTGACCCTCGGGCGCGTGCTCACCCTCGTGATCCTGGCGCAGGCGGGGCACTCGGAGATGGCCATCGAGGCGGCCAACTACGCGAGCCACGAGCACCCCTGCCGGATCATCGTGCACGTGGCGCACTCCTCCTCGGATGAGACACGGCTGGACGCCCAGCTGCGCATGGGCGGTGACGCCGGTGCCTCGGAGGTCATCCTCATGCACGGCTACGGCGAGCTCGCGGAGCCCACGGAGACCCTGGTCTCCGCCCTGCTGCTGCCCGACGCCCCGATCGTCGCGTGGTGGCCGCACGACTTCCCGGCGAACCCGAGCGGCAGCTCGATCGGGCGGATCGCCCACCGCCGCATCACGGACTCGTCCCGGGCCGATGAGCCGTTCGAGTCGCTCGAGCAGCTGTCCCGGCAGTACACCCCCGGGGACACGGATCTCGCGTGGACGCGCATCACCAACTGGCGCGTCCAGCTCGCCGCCGTGCTCGACCAGGTGGGCCCCGTGGACGTGCGGGAGATCATCCTCGAGGGTGCCGCGGTGGCCCCGTCCATGGTGCTGCTCGGTGTGTGGCTCTCGTGCCGGCTGGACGCGCCCGCCACGATCGTGAGCGACGACTCCCGCCGTGCCCTCGACCGGGTGTGCCTGGTCACCGAGCACGGGCCCGTGGAGCTCGACCGCCCGGGGCGCACCGTGGCCGTCCTGACCCAGCCGGGTCAGCCGCAGCAGCAGATCGCCATGCCCGTCCGCGACCTGAACGCGTGCCTGGCCGAGGAGCTGCGCCGCCTGGACGCGGACGAGATCTACGGAGAGGTCATCACCCAGGGCCTGTCCAGGGCACGGATCACCACGCGCTCGTCGGACGAGCCCGGCGCGGAGGACCCGCTCGACGAGGCCATGGCCGAGGCGGACGACACCGGCGAATCGGCCACGGTTCCGGACGAGACCGACGGCGCGCCCGCGTCGTCGGCGCCGGGGACCTCGCCCGCCGGGGACCCCGGGTCAGGAACCCGGTCCACCGGCGCGGGGGAACGGTCGTGAGGGAGCACGACCGGCCGGTCCCCCGGCTCGTGCCCCACGCGGACGACGACCGTCTGGCCGAGGACACCGCCCGGCGGATCCTGGAGGTGCTGGAACGGGCCCAGGACGAGCGGGGTGAGGCAACGATTGCCCTGACGGGCGGAAGCATGGGCACCCGGGTGATCCGGGAGGTTGCGACGCACCCGGACGCCCAGCTCGTCGACTGGTCACGCGTGAACGTGTGGTGGTCGGACGAGCGTTTCCTGCCGGGCGCCGATCCCGAGCGCAACGGAGTGCAGGCCGCCGACGCGTGGAACGAGTCCCTCGCGCTGACGTGGGACCGTGTCCACCCGGTGGCCGGTGCGGACGAGATCGACACGGTGGATGCCGCGGCCGCGGACTACCGGGAAGAGCTGGCGGCGGCAGCCGCCGCGGAGGACTCGCCCACCGGGTTGCCGCACGTCGACCTCGCGCTGCTGAGCCTGGGCCCGGACACCCACGTGGCGTCCCTGTTCGCCGGACGGCAGGACGTGCTGCGCCACGACGAACCGGTGTTCGCCGTGAGGGACTCCCCCAAGCCCCCGCCCGAGCGGGTGACCATGTCGTTGGCCACCATCAACTCGGCGGACCGTGTGTGGCTCCTCGTCTCCGGTGCCGCCAAGGCTGACGCGCTCGCTCACATCCGCCGTGAGACCTCGCCGGTGGCCGCGCCCGGGAGCGCTGTGAGGGGCACGCACGAGACTTTGTGGCTGGTCACGGAGGA
Source organism: Kocuria sp. APC 4018 (assembly GCF_030407675.1). Lineage (NCBI taxonomy): Bacteria > Bacillati > Actinomycetota > Actinomycetes > Micrococcales > Micrococcaceae > Kocuria > Kocuria sp. APC 4018. Next base: position 39,989 of record NZ_JASDCY010000017.1, read on the forward strand.
CGCGCTGCCAGGTGTCCCGCAGGATCCTGCGGAGGACATAGGCTGACAGTGCAGGCGGCTCCGGCGACCGGCGGCGGCCGGCCAGGCCGGTGCACCGCCGCAGCTCGTCACCCGCAGTCCATGTCCCCCACGTCGTCACTCCCCGGCCGTGAGGAACACAGCGCTCGGTGCGGTCCGAGCTGCGCCAGCCCTGACACCCAGGCCGTGAGGCGCAGAACCCCCGAGCACGACGAAGGCCCGGACCTCAGGTCCGGGCCTTCGACATGAGTGCGTCCACCTCGACCGCGTTGCCGGGTCGTTCCACCCCGGGGCGCCGCGCCGGGCGTGGCCGGCTGCCGGCCCGCGTGCGGTGCGCCGGGCTCAGGCGGCCGGAGGGCCGAACCGCAGCACGAGCGCGTAGCACACGATCGACAGGGCCCACACGATGGCGAGCACCGTGGTGATGCGCACCACGTTCTTCTGGGCGGCGCCCGAGGTGTTCAGGGACTGCGTCATGCCGCCACCGAACATGTCGGAGAGCCCGCCTCCCTTGCCCTTGTTGAGCAGGACGAACATGATGCACAGGATGCTGGTCACCACGATGACGACCTGCAGGGCGATCTGGAGGATCTCCACGAATTGCCTCACTTCACGATGGCTGGGACTGCTGCGCGGGTGCCACGGCGGCCGCGTGAGCGGCCTCCGGCCCGGGGCACGGATGCAGGTTCTCGGAACAGTTTACAGGCGGACACTGGAAAACCCCTCGCGCGAGCACGAGGGGTCCCGAACCGGACCCGGAAAGAGTTCCCTCCCGGGTCCGGCCGCGCACCGGTCAGCCGGTGACCAGGTGCTGCTCGAAGCGCGCGATCTTGGCGAACTCCTCCGCGTCGAGGCTCGCGCCGCCCACCAGGGCACCGTCCACGTCCGCGCCGGAGAGGATGGCCGCCACGTTGGAGGACTTGACCGAGCCGCCGTACAGGATGCGCGTGGCGTCGGAGAAGCCCTTGCTGTGCAGCGAGGTCAGCTCGTCACGGATGGCGTGGCACATCTCCTGCGCGTCCTCCGGCCCGGCCACCTCCCCGGTGCCGATGGCCCACACGGGCTCGTACGCCACCACGAGACCCTCGAGCTCACCCTCCGAGAGCTCGGCGAGGCTCCCGCGCAGCTGCTCGAGGGTGTAGGACACGTGGTTGCCGGCCTGGCGCTCCTCGAGGCCCTCCCCCACGCACAGCACCGGGGTGAGCCCGTGGCGGATGGCCGCGCGGACCTTGTCCCGGCAGGTCTCGTCCGACTCCTCGTGGATGGCCCGGCGCTCCGAGTGGCCCACGAGGGCGTAGGTGCACCCGAGCTTGGCCAGGAACTGCCCGGAGACGTCACCCGTGTAGGCGCCGGAGTCCTGGTCCGAGAGGTCCTGGGCACCGTAGCGGACCTGCAGCCCGTCCCCCTCCACCACGGACTGCACCGAGCGCAGGTCCGTGAAGGGCGGGAACACCGCCACCTCCACGCGCGAGAAGTCGTGCTTGGCGTCCTTGAGCGTCCAGGCGAGCTTCTGCAGCAGGGCGATGCCCTGCGTGTGGTCCATGTTCATCTTCCAGTTGCCCGCAATCAGGGGCGTGCGGTCGAAAGCACCGTTGGTCTGCGTGGTCATGCTGGTTCTCCTTCGCTGTGGGACGGATCGCCGAGGGGTGCTCAGGCTCCGAGCGCGACGACGCCCGGCAGCTCCTTGCCCTCGATGAACTCCAGGGAGGCGCCGCCCCCGGTGGAGATGTGACCGAACTGCTCGTCCCGGTACCCCAGGTTGCGCACGGCAGAGGCGGAGTCGCCGCCGCCGATCACGCTCATGGCGTCCGAGGTGGCCAGCGCCTCGGCCACGGCCTTGGTGCCACCGGCGAACGCCGCCATCTCGAACACGCCCACGGGACCGTTCCAGAACACGGTCCTGGCCTGCCCGATCCGCTCTGCGAAGAGCTTGGCGGACTCGGGCCCGATGTCCAGTCCCAGTCCGGAGTCTCCGATCGAGCCACCCTCGATGTCCGCCACGGGGCGCACCTCGTGCTCGGCGTCCTCGGCGAAGCGGGAGGCGTAGACGACGTCGACCGGCAGCACGATCTCGGTGCCCGCGCTCTCGGCCCGGTCCAGGTAGCCCTTGACCGTCTCGATCTGGTCCTTCTCCAGCAGGGAGGACCCCACGGCGTGGCCCTGGGCGGCGAGGAACGTGAACACCATGCCGCCGCCGATCAGCAGGGAGTCCGCCTTGCCGATGAGGTTGTCGATCACCGCGAGCTTGTCGGAGACCTTGGAACCGCCCATCACCACCACGAACGGGCGCTCGGGATCGGAGATCACCTTGCTCAGCACGTCCACCTCGGTCTTGACGAGGTCACCCAGGTAGCCCGGGAGCTTCTGCGCGATGTCGTACACGGAGGCGTGCTTGCGGTGCACCGCCCCGAAGGCGTCGTCCACGTAGGCGCCGTTCTCACCGGTCAGGGCCGCGAGCTCGCCCGCGAACTCGCCCCGCTCGGCGTCGTCCTTGGAGGTCTCGCGGGGATCGTAGCGGACGTTCTCCAGCACGAGGATCTGACCGTCCTGCAGCGCTTCCGCCTTGGCCCGGGCGTCCTCGCCCACCACGTCGGCGGCCACCAGAACCGGTGCCTCGGAGAGCTCCGCCAGACGGTCCGCGGCCGGCTTGATCGAGTACTTGGGGTCCACGGTGCCCTTGGGGCGGCCGAGGTGGGCCATGACGATGACCCGCGCCCCGGCGTCGACGAGCTTCTCCAGCACCGGCAGCGACGCCCGCACGCGACCGTCGTCCGTCACGGTGGAGCCGTCCAGCGGGACGTTGAGGTCCGAACGCACCAGGACGCGGCGACCCGCGACCCCCTCCGCAATGAGATCGTCCAAAGACTTGGCCATGTCTGTCATCCCTTTCCCTGTGGTGAACGCTTGCTGACGACAATGGCGCCGGCACCCTCGGGGCACCGGCGCCACTGAGCGGTCTGTCTCAGAGCTTATCGGCCACGTAGGACACGAAGTCCACGAGGCGGATGGTGTAGCCCCACTCGTTGTCGTACCACGCGATGACCTTGACCTGGTTGTCGATCACCTTGGTCAGCGGCGCGTCGAACACCGTGGAGACGTCGTAGCCCTCGATGTCCTTGGACACCAGCGCTTCCTCGGAGTACTCGATGATGCCCTGGAAGGGGCCCTCCGCGGCCTTCTTGACGGCGGCGTTGACGGACTCGACCGTGACGTCCTCACGGACGTCCACGGTGAGGTCCACGAGCGAGCCCGTGGGGACCGGGACGCGCACGGCGAAGCCGTCCAGCTTGCCCTTGAGCTCGGGGAGCACCAGGCCCACGGCCGCAGCGGCACCGGTGGTGGTGGGGATCATGCTCAGGGCGGCGGCACGGGCGCGGCGCAGGTCCTTGTGGGGGGCGTCGTGCAGGCGCTGGTCACCCGTGTAGGCGTGGATGGTGGTCATCAGGCCGCGCTCGATGCCGAACTCGTCGTCGATGACCTTGGCCAGCGGGGCCAGGCAGTTGGTGGTGCAGGACGCCGCGGACACCAGGTTCATGGTGGCGGGATCGTAGCTCTCGTGGTTCACGCCGTACACGAAGGTGCCGTCCACCTCCTTGCCCGGGGCGGAGAGGACGACCTTCTTGGCGCCGGCGTCCAGGTGGGCCTGCATCTTGGGGCCGGTGGTGAACTTGCCCGTGGACTCGACCACGATGTCCACCCCGAGCTCGCCCCACGGCAGCTTGGAGGGATCGGCCTCGGCGAAGAACTTCACCTGGTGGCCGTCCACCGACATCACGTCACCGTCCAGGGTGACCTTGGAGCCCAGCCGACCCATGACGGAGTCGAACTCGAACAGGTGCTTCAAGGTCTCCGGGGCGGTGAGGTCGTTCACGGCCACCAGCTCGATGTCGTGGCCGTGGTGGGTGTACAGGGCCCGCGCGAAGCAACGGCCGATGCGTCCGAATCCGTTGATGGCAACCTTGACTGTCACTGCGTTCTCCTCTGCGTGTGGGTGTGCGGCGGACGGTGATCGCCTGGATGTGGGATCAAAACCATTCGGCATGATTCCCACACCCGGAGTGCTCGGCGACCAACGAAACCACCTGCTCTTCCGTGTTCATTCTAGCGCGTCCGGCGTCGCGAGGACAGTGCTGCGGGGACCGACGCGCCATCTGTTCGCAAACCCCACATGAACCAACATTCACTGCGGAGTCACGGGCGGCTGGTACTATCCGCGCCGCCGCTCCCCGCCCGCCTGGGCCGCGAACTCCGTGGTGGTGGCCACGCCGAGCTCCTCCGCGCGGCGGTCGGCCATGGCCAGCAGCCGGCGGATCCGGCCCGCGATCGCGTCCTTGGTCAGCGGCGGGTCCGACAGCCGGCCGAGCTCGTCCAGGCTCGCCTGCTTGTTGGCCACGCGCAGCCGCCCGGCCGCGCGCAGGTGCTCGGGGGCCCCGTCGCCCAGGATGTCCAGTGCCCGCTCCACCTTGGCCCCCGCCGTGACGGCGGCCTGCGCGGAACGCCGCAGGTTGGCGTCGTCGAAGTTCGCGAGCCGGTTGGCCGTGGCCCGCACCTCCTTGCGCATGCGCCGGTCCTCCCACTGCAGCAGCGCGCGGTGGGCGCCCAGGCGCGTGAGCAGCGCGGCGATCGTGTCGCCGTCGCGCACGACGACGCGGTCCACGCCGCGCACCTGCCGCGCCTTGGCGAGGACGTCCAGACGGCGCGCGGAGCCCACGAGGGCGAGGGCCGCCTCCGGTCCCGGGCACGTGAACTCCATGGCGGCCGCGCGACCGGGCTCCGTGAGGGAGCCGTGCGCCAGGAACGCGCCCCGGATCACGGCCGCGGACTCCTCCACGCTGCCGTTGACCACCGTGGGGGGCAGCCCGCGCACGGGCCGGCCGTGGGCGTCCAGCAGTCCGGTGCGCCGGGCGAGGGCCTCGCCGTCGCGGGCGACCCGCACCACCCAGGTGCGGTCCCGGCGCAGACCGCCGCCGCTGATCACCCCGAGCTCGCAGTCGTGGCCGAAGACCTCTCCCACCGTGCGTGCTGCGCGGCGTGCCACGGACTCCGTGTCCAGCTCCGCCTCCACCACGATGCGCCCGCCCACGATGTGCAGCCCGCCCGCGAAGCGCAGCAGGGCCGACAGCTCCGCCGCGCGCACCGCGGACTTGCGCACCTGCAGGTGGGCGAGTTCTTCCTTGACCGAGGCGGTCAATGCCATAGACGTCGATCTCCTTGTCGTGCTCGGGCGGGGGCCGGGGCTGCCCCGGTCAGTGCTCCGCGTTCATGATCTGCTGGTAGGCCGCGGCCAGTTTGAAGGGGTTGTGCACCGAGCCGCCGTCCTTGTCCCGGAGGGAGTCCCAGTGCACCACCGCGCCGAGCTGTGCCGCGGCGGCCTCCACGTCCTTGGGGGACTCGGCCGCGGACGGGTCCGCGAGCACCACGTCCAGGCGCAGCTCCGGGGCGTAGCGCTTGAGGACCCGCAGCTGGTCCCCCGAGCCCATGCTGAGGGTCTCCGAGTCGCGGGAGAGGTTGAGGGTGACCAGCCGCTTGGCGGGAGACGCGCAGATGGCATCCCGCAGCTGAGGCAGCAGCAGGTGCGGAAGCACCGAGGTGTGCCACGAGCCGGGGCCGAGCACCACCCAGGCCGCCTCCTCGATCGCGGTGACGGCCTCCGGGCACGCCTCGGCGTCTGCCGGGCTGAGCCGCACGTTGCACACGTCCGCCTCCTTGGCGAGGCGCGCCTGCCCCGTGACTGTGCGCGTGACGGCCTCGGGCGGGCAGGCGACCGTGGGGCTGCTGCCCGGGGCGACGTCCCCCTCGATCACGAGCGGAGTACAGCTCATGGGCAGCACCTGACCGCGTGCCCCGAGCAGGGCCCCCGCCCAGCGCAGTCCCTCCACGGGGTCTCCCAGCAGCTCCCACAGGGTCACGATCAGCAGGTTGCCCAGGGCGTGGTTGTCCAGTCCCTCGTCCGGGTGCCCCTCGATGCTGAAGCGGTGCTGCATCACGTCGCTCCAGGTGCGGCCCCACTGGGAGTCGTCGCACAGGGCCGCCAGCGCCATCCGCAGATCGCCCGGCGGCAGCACGCCGAGGTCGTTGCGCAGCCGACCGGACGACCCGCCGTCGTCCGCGACCGTGACCACGGCGGTCAGGGCGGGGGCCAGCAGCCGCAGCGCGGAGAGGCTCGCGGAGAGCCCGTGGCCGCCGCCGAGGGCCACCACCGAGTCCGCGTCGGTCAGGGCGTCCCGGGCGGAGGGGTCCAGGGAGTGGTAGGGGTCCACGTCACGCCGGCTGCTCAGCGGCAGCCGGGGCAGGGCACCCGTGGTGGGAAGTGAACTCATCGATTCCGTCATGTCTGGGGGGCAGGCTACTCGCGGCCCATGTCCCGGTGCTGGATGTTGACGGTCACCCGGGGCGACTTGCTGAGCCGCCGGGCGACCTCCTCGGTGATGGCCACGGAGCGGTGCTTGCCGCCCGTGCACCCGATGGCGATGGTGGCGTAGTGCTTGCTCTCGTTGCGGTAGCCGGCGAAGACCGGTTCGAGCATGGACACGAAGCGGTCCACGAACGTGCGTGCGCCGTCGTTGCCGAAGACGTAGTCCCGCACCTCCGGGTCCTTGCCCGTGCGCGGGCGCAGGGCGGGCACCCAGTGCGGGTTGGGGATGAAGCGGACGTCCGCCACGTAGTTGGCGTCCGCCGGCACGCCGTACTTGAAGCCGAAGCTCATCACGGTGAGGCGCAGCACCACGGGCCCGCTCGTGGAGAACATGTCCGCCACGGCCTTGGTCAGGGCGTGGACGTTGAAGGACGTGGTGTCCAGCACGGAGTCCGCGGTCTCGCGCAGATCACGCAGCAGCTCCCGCTCCGCCTTGATGCCGTCCAGGATCCGCCCGCCGGCCTGCAGCGGGTGCGGGCGGCGCTGGAGCTCGTAGCGGGACACCAGGACCTCGTCCGAGGCCTCCAGGAACAGCACCGAGAAGTCCACGCCCGAGGTCTCCAGGGCGGCCAGCGTCTCGCGCATGTCGTTGAACAGGGCCTTGCCTCGCACGTCGATCACCACGGCGAGCTTGGGCAGCGTCTGCGGGGTGCGGGAGGCCAGGTCCGCGAGGGTCCCGAGCATCTGCGGCGGCAGGTTGTCCACCACGTACCACCCGAGGTCTTCCAGGGCATGGGTCGCGGTGGAGCGGCCGGCACCGGACATCCCCGTGACGATCAGC